>DAOSWV010000006.1 GCA_035380125.1 Oscillospiraceae bacterium | reverse complement strand
GTAATCCTTTTTCCTTTATCCTTTTTGTAACACATCATTGACAAACCTACATTTTGACGAAAATCTTCATGTTGTTTGCCGTTTAAAGAGCCGTTATATAGAGGACTGAATCAATCGGCCGATAACGCTGCCAAGCCTATTTATCCCGATGACAATGCGCTCTTCCGGCATATTGGAGAAATTGAGACGGAACGTGTTTTCTTTTCCGCCGTTTGGGAAAAACGAACCGCCGGGCACAAAAGCGACATTTTGCTTGAGGCATTCCGTGAGCAGCTCCCGGGAATTGAGATACGGCGGCAGTTCCGCCCAGGCAAAAAGCCCACCCTGCGGTCTCGTAAAAACAACGTTTTCCGGAAAAAACTCCTCCATCGCCCCAATCATGACATTTCGTCTGTTTTTATAAGTCGCGCGGATTTTTTCAATATGTGTTTCGATGTCATACAGCGTTAAGTATTGATAGATCTCCATTTGAGCGATGGTGTTGCACTGCAAATCAGCGCCCTGCTTTACCAGCACATACTTCCGGATGATCTCTTTATCACCTGCAATCCAGCCGATCCGATATCCGGGACAGAATATTTTAGAAAAAGTACCGGTGCAAAGAATATTCCCCGAAGAATCAAAGGACTTTGCCGACGGCAGGAAATCTCCTTCAAACCGCAATTCCCCGTACGGATTGTCTTCAATCACGGCAACGCCGTATCTTGCCGAAATTTCCGCCAGTTGTTTCCGGCGTTCCAAACCCCAGGTTCTGCCCGTGGGATTTTGAAAATCGGATATCATATAAATCAATTTGGCTTTCGGGCAATCCCCGAGCTTTTCCTCGAGTTCAGCCATGTTCATTCCGTTTTCATCGGAGGAAATTTCAATAAAAGAGCATCCGTAAGCCTTGAACGCGCTGATTGCCGCGAGATAAGTCGGGCTTTCACAGATGACCACATCACCCTCGTCCAAAAACACTTTTCCCGATAAATCCAGCGCTTGCTGCGAGCCGTGCGTGATCAAAATATTGTCGCAGTCGAAAGATGTTCCCAACTTGCGGTTCATACGATTCGCAATCCACTCCCGCAGCGGCCGATATCCTTCCGTGGTCGTATATTGCAGTGCTTTTCCCGCCTCGGTTTTAAGCACCAATCGGTTTACCTCTTTGATCTCCTCGACGGGAAACAATTCCGGAGCGGGCAGTCCACCCGCAAAGGAGATAATCTCCGGCCGTTCGGTGACTTTCAAAATCTCTCTGATTTCGGAAGCTTTCAATTGAGACATCCTTTTAGCCAACTTTAATTCCATCATGATTCCTCCGCCCGGCATATAATCTTCCCCGCCCGCGAACAAGCCAGCAGATCCTTTTCGCTCATCTTGAAAAACGGCAGCAGCGTTTCAGGCGCGCTTACAACCATCTCTCCGATTTCTGTGCGCATCGAGAGATTGTGTTCGGATTTGTATTTCCGCACCTCGGCCACCGACTTTTTCAAACTTTCGCCGAACATCAGAATCTCCGCATCGGTCTTTACGGATTGTTCCCACTTCAACAAATGAATCGATTTAACGCCCTCATGTTGACGGAAAAAGTCCAGATAAATTGCCTCCGTGATGTGCGGAACATACGGCGCGTACAGTTTTAAAATCGAAAGCAGTGCGTGATAGAGCGCATATTGACCGCTTCTGCGCTCTTCTTCACCATGGATATCGGGCTGATACAGCCGGTCTTTGACAATCTCGATGTAATTGTCGCAAAAATCTTTCCAAAACAACTCGTCGATCTCATGCCGCGCCGAACCGATCTCATACTCATATAAATATTGCCGTGCTTTTTCAACGGTCTCGCCCGTCCGCGCCAATATCCATCGGTCAACCGGCAGCAATTCCGGCGTTTCCGACAGATCGATGTCCTGCAAATGCGAAATCGAGAATTTCGACGCGTTCCAGAGTTTTGTGAGAAAGCGTTTTGCCTCTGCCAGATCATCGGGCGAAAAGAAGGTGTCGGTGCCGAGTTTTGCGCTCGCCGCCCAGTAACGCATCGCGTCCGCCGAGTGTTGTGCAATCAAATTCGCCGGTGCAAGTTCGCTGTTGGCTTTGGATTTGCTGATTTTCTCGCCCTTTTTCGCCAGCACGAACCCGCTGATCATCACGTCTTTCCACGGAAGTTTCCCCGTGTGATACAGCGAACGGACGACGGTGTAAAACGTCCAGGTACGGATGATCTCGTGCGCCTGCGCCCGCATTGCCATTGGCACCAGCGAGATGCCGTGCCGCTCGTTGATCTGCGGCGTCACCGACGAAGTTGCCCAGGTATCCAGCACCGCGCTCTCGGGGATGAATTCTTCGCACCCGCACTCGCATTTGCCTTGATACGGCGTCTCGAGCGGGTTGACAGGTAATTGCTCAGGCGTTGCGAACACCGGCTTTCCGCAGTGTTCGCAGTACCACACCGGGAACGGGATGCCGAAATAGCGCTGACGCGAGATGCACCAGTCCCATTTCAAATTCGACACCCAGTCCACATAGCGCCCCTTCATCGACCCGGGATACCAGTTCAGCTCGTCGGCGGCCTTCAAAAACCGCTCTTTTCCCGACAGCACGTCGATATACCACTGCCGCGATGGGATGATCTCGGTCTCGGTGCCGCAGCGCTCATGAACGGCGACCGTGTGGGTGATGTCCTCAGATTTGAGCAATAACCCCTTCTCTGCGAGCAGCCGGATGATCTCTTTTCTTGCGGTTTTGATTCTCATCCCGCCGATAAACGGCACGTTTTCATTAATTCTCCCGTCCGGCGTAATCACCTTGCGGTAGGGTAACTCGTATTGCCGGGCCCATTCCGCGTCGGTGCTGTCCCCGAACGTCGCGCACATCACTGCGCCGGTGCCCTTGTCGATGCCGACCTTTTCATCGGTCATCACCGGAATCTCGTAATCGTATAACGGCACCCGCACGTTCTTTCCGACAAAGCGGGCATAGCGTTTATCCTCCGGATTCACGAACAGGCAGACGCAGCCGAACAGCAGTTCGGGACGGGTCGTCGCCACCTCAATGACTTCGTCACCGCAGGCAAACGGCAAGTAATTGAACGCCGAATCCACGTCTTTGGTATCCAGTTCGGCCTGCGCAATCGAGGTTTTGCACTCGGTGCACCATAAGACCGGCGACTCTTTGCAATACGCCTTACCCATCTTAATCAATTCCAAAAACAACGCCTGCGAGATTTTGCGCACCTCGGGGCTGATGGTCGTATATTGCAGATTCCAGTCCGCCGAAAACCCCAGCGACTGCCACAGTTTCCGAAATTCCCGTTCGTATTTCTCGGTCGTGATCAGGCATTTTTCAATGAATTCACTGCGCGGCAAGTCCTTGGCGATAATACCCTCATCCCGCTCGACCAATCGTTCGGTCGGCAGGCCGTTGTCGTCGAACCCGAACGGGTAAAAGACGTTGCAGCCCTGCATGCGCCGGAAGCGTGCGATCATCTCGGCCTGCGTATACGAAAAGATATGCCCGATGTGCAAACTGCCGCTGACCGTGGGCGGCGGCGTGTCGATGGAATAGAGCGCACCCCCAGCCTTCGGATCAAAACGATAGATTTCTTCCCGTGCCCAAAAACCCTGCATCTGCTTTTCAATAATGGTAAAATCGTAATTTTTCTCCATCCTCAAACCCTCCAAACAAAATTGACAAATTGACAAATAAAAAAACGCCCCGAAGCAAATAATTTGCTTCAAGGCGAACTGTAAATCGATAGTCCGCGGTACCACCTGAATTCGGAAGAGAATCCTTCCGCGCTTAGCCGATACGGGATAAATTTTTCATCCGATATCGCTCCCATGATAACGTTTGGGATTCACGTTGAGGCCTACTGAAAAATCATATGACTTTCGTTCGGTTCACAGCTCGGGGGCTACTTTCCGCGCCCGTTTTGTAAAAGGCTCGCACCAACCGCCTTCTCTCTGTACAAAACAATAACGCCTACTCTTCCCCGTCAATGCCTTTTCAATATTCAATTTGTCATAGTATATCACCGAAACTTGAAAAAATCAACTCCCGGCTAAAAAGCGGTTCTTTGCTGCTGTGACCCCGATATTGGGCGAAATATTAACATCTCTTTACCAGTGTGGCAAGCACAAGGAACGGAAGCAGCAATAATATAAGCAAAAACATAAGCGATCTCCTTTCACCCTCGGCAGTTGAAGATTTATACCCGTGAGGCCACGCCGTCCTTTTTCTGCCTCTGTAACCAGTATAAACGCCCCACTGTCCCATAATCAGGACTTAGAAAAACATAACCCTGCCGTCTCCGGCAGGGTATTTAAATCATAAATATCGATACTTCAATGAATCGCCGTTTTTAACTCCTCCAGCGCCTTTTTGCAGCCGTTTTTGCATTTTCGATGTGTCTCTTCGTCGTTAAATTCGACTTTCCAGATGTAGGTGTCCAGCACTGCGAAATGCAGCCGGTAGAGCATGCGGCGGATTTTTCTCTCTGTGCGTTCAAACTCCGCTTTGTCGATTCCGTAACCCGCGCAAAACGCCTCGTCGATGATCCACGGGCTGGCGAACTCAAAATCGATGTCGCCGAATACCGCCCGATCCATGTCGATGAGCGTCAATTTCCCCGTCTCTTTATCCACCAGCAGATTGCCGTCCCACAGGTCCGCATGGACCAAATAGGGCGTTGTGATCTCCGAAAGCAGCGCGTCGCATTGCCGATAAATTTTCTCCAGTTCCTCCGCTTCCGTTTTGTCAAACACACCATTTGCAAGCGAACGGGTTAAAACATCGTCCGACTCGTCGTATAAAAACGCTTTCCACGATGAAAACCCTTTCCCTTTTACCAACTCCGAAACCCGCCCGAAGGCGTCATTTTTCATGGTATGAATGCGTTTGACCTGTTTGCCGGCTTGTTCGTGAAAGGCCTTTTTATCAGCGTTCTCCAGTTCGGAGAGCGGACTGCCCGTAATGCACTTTTCGATTAAAAATAAAAAATCCCCGAATCTGCGGCTTTGGTCGAACGTTAAAATCTCGGGGCAGTCCACGCCGTTTTTGCGGCAGAGGTCATAAGCATACGCCTCGCCCGTCATCAAATCGTTTTCAAACCGGAGCAGCGGCGTACGGTTCTGCGGTCCGATCCGCAAAATGATTGTCTGTGCTTCATTCCCCGAAAGTTCGACCCTGAAAGTCGTATTGAACATCCCGCCCTTTAAACGGGCGAGATGTTCAATCTTGCTTTCGGGAAAATATGTTTTAATGATCGCTTCAATCTGTTCCGAGCTGATCGGTGCAACGAGATTTGTCGCCAATTTTAGTCCTCCAGCAGCGGGATTTTCTTGTAATCCAGCATGTCGGCTTTGAGAATATGCCGCCCGAACGGCTTTTTGTTCGCCGTCGCGGTCACGATACCCTCGGTCAGCGGATCGTGGATGAAATACAGCTCCACGCCGTCGTTTTGATACTTGACGCGGCGGGTGACCATCTTGGCCGACTCCTCCGTCACATCCGCAATTTTACCTTTGTCGGCGAATTTCGCAAACGCCGCAAAGTCGGGATATTCGTCAGCGGTCGCAGCGGTGCAGACAAAGCCGTTCTGCGCATGGATCAGTTCCAGATCGCCGAATTCGCGTTCCGGACCCTCGTAGTTATAAAACGAAATCTGAATGTGGTCGTTCTTTTTCTCGATTTTCACCGCGGCTTCTCTGCCGAAATCGGTCAAAACAAGCGGCTTGAACGCGAACATCGATTTGTACGCTTTCACGCAGACCGTGACCGGCTCGACCGAGGCATACGGCAGTGTCTTGACTTTTTTACCACCCGCTAAAATCTCAAATCCGTCGTAAAAATACGCCGGGATAAAGACGGTCAGTTTTGCGCTTTTAACATGCCTGCGCTCCAAATGCAGCGGCTTATAGACCATCAGTGAGGTGTTTTCGTATTGGATGCCGAATTTCCGGCCTTCGTCGCGGAATCCCTCTTTGCCGCACTTTCCGTAATAGGCATAGATGTTTTCCTGCTGCGGCTGTTTGTCGTTGAAGACGTATTTGCTGTAAATAACACCAACATCCTCGAGTTTGCTTGCGACCGCGCAGTTTTTATAAGTCACATAAAACGACTCGGACATCGCGCCGCTGTGATATTGTTGCAAAGCGGTGCCAAGGGAATATTCGGGCGTCATATAAGTGACATTGGTCGAGCGGTGGCCGCCGTACGCGCAAAACGGCTCGTTTTCTTCATTATAAGCTAATGCATCGGCAGGAATGCACTCGACCGCAAACTCGGCGTGATAGGGGAAGACCTTTTCCATCGCCACTTTTTCCAATCGGCGCGGGAAATGAAACGTGGTGTTGACAAACCATGCGGCATTGGGCAGCCAGAGCGCGTTGACCGAAATATGCACCACTTGCTTTTCAAGCTGTTCGAATCCGTAATTCATCACGTTCAAAAACGATTTTTCGCCGAATACTTTCCACCAGAGCGCGGCGATGCAGTTGGGATGTCCGACGGTGTCGCAGTTGTAGGCGCGCGAATAAGGTCCCGCCAGCAGTCCGGTCGGTGCGTGGTAGTGCGTCACGACCTCGACCCACATCCGCTCCTCACATTGCAGCGCCTTGGCGCGGTATTCCGGATCCTTGATGTAGTTCGCCATCTGCGCGAAGACAAACAGGTCGAGCGGGGTATAGACCGGGCTGCCGAATTCCATAATGGTTCCGCAGCGACGGAACAGATCGCATGTCTGATCGAGTTTATTTTTACCGATCTCGATATATTTGGGCAGATTGAAAAGCTCTCCCGCGACGATCAGCGTAAAAGTCGCCATGTTGCCGAAGTTGTCGTTATACATTGTCGGGTGTATGCGGGGATTCGACGCATAGTCCAAAGCGCCCTTGACATAATCCTCGGCGATTTTGCGGGTGTCGGCGTCAAAATGATCGCCGTACCGCACCAGCATCTCGGTGAGCTGCATCGGCATAAATTCGCAGTGATGATACGGCGAAGTCCGGATGATGTGATTGGCTTCCTTATAATAACCCTCTTCAAACAGCACCAGCGCATTCCAGCCCCACGAACGCACTTCCGGCTGATCGTCCTCTCTGTTGTGCGCACTCGGAATGCCCTTGGGCAGCAACTTCAAAATGATCGGGACATACTTTTTATTAAACGCCTTTTTGCGTTCTTCCTGCAATTTTTTCGATGCGATAAAACCCATAGTTACAGCCACTCTTTCATAGTTTTTGGGACGTTTGATCTTATTGGGTTCAGCCAATAAGATTAAACTCCGGATTTGAAAAATTTATTTTTCGAATTTACTTCCTTTCTTCCGTGTTATACGGAGATTTCGTTGCCATTATATCAGGGTTTTTTGGCGGATTCAATCACTTTTTCGGTTCAAACACCACAATCTCAAAGTCGTTCAGTTTCGGCAGTGAAAACGAGACCTTTTTTTCGCCGATCTCGAGATCGCGCAGTTTCCCGCCGCGCAGGGCTTTGACGGTTTTGACCCCTTTGATCTTGACTGTGACCTTGATATTTTCCAGCGGTAAAATCTTTGTCATCGGCCGGATCATCTCACCGGTCAGGTTGATCATATGCAGGATATACCGCCCGTTCTTCTGCCTGCGCAGAACCGCTTCCACCGATCTCGGCGCGTCGGTTTCAAATACGGGTTTCGCCGCTCTGCGGGCGATGTTTTCGACGATTTTCGCATACGGAGGCAGCGAGCGCTCGGAATAGGCCTTTCCCAACGCCCCGGAAATATAGACGCTTCTGCCTTTTCCGCAGGTATGTTCGACGATTCCGGGATATCCGGTCTCGGGCAGCGCGATATAGACGCTGATCAGCGGTTCTAACGCGGTCGAGAGAGTCACTGCGTCTCCGGCGAGTTCACACCGCACCGCCAGCTGCGGGGACGGCATCAGTGTCAGGTTGACATCTTTGAATATCTGCGACTCATTAGGCCGCTGATAGGCCATGCCCGGCAGTTCCGCGGCAACGATTTCTTTCACTGCCGCAATGCCCTGCACTGCTGCGAGTTTCGGCGCCTTGGCATAACTTCCGTCGGCATTATAAAAACCGGTATCGAAAGTCGAGAGGATTTCCCCGCCGTTTTCAACGAATTTTGCAAGCGCAGCGGCGGTTTCGTCGTCCATGCAGGCGCAGTCGGGCAAAATCACGAGCTTATATTTGCTCAAATCCTCTTTGGCTTTTACTTCGTCGATGATGTCGAACTGGATATGCGCGCGAGTCAGAATATCATAAAAACCCATCAGCTCGGTCAGATGGTCGCCGCGCTCCTTGAATCCGGCGGCTTTGGCATCGATAAAATCGCACTGCTCGATGCTGGAGGAATAATTGTTTGCGGTATCCTGCGACCACATCAGAGCAATTTCGCTCACGCAGGCGGATTTTTGATAGACGTCCCGATGGGCGTTGACGAATTCGTTGAATTTCGCCGAGGCCTTAGCGCCCGGTGAAAAGGCGTTGTGTTCGATGTCGCCGTGGATGCCGTACCAGACGTTGGCGCCGTTGGCAAAGGACTGCGCGCATAACGCCGTGGTCTCGGCGGGCGTGTGCATATAGTAGGTGACGCCCGACATATTCCCGTTCACAAAAGTGACGACTGGCTTGCCGCGCGACAGTGTTTCGAGGTGTTTGGCTTTGGAACTGACCGCCCACAAAGAGGTCGTTGCGTCTGCGCGGACAAACCCGCCCTCAGCCCCGAGCATATCCAGATACGGCTCAACCCTGCGAATGCTGCACCCGAAATAATCCCTGCGCAGCGCGGAGTTGTTGAGATACAATAAAACATTCGGGTTGACCGATTTGACGATTTCATAGGTTTTTCTCACAAATTCGGTCACCGAATCGATGCGCATCTGTAAATGTTCCAAATAGGTACCCTCTGCGACGGTTTTACCGAATTTCTCTTGAAATATCCGCTGACAGACAGGGCAATAGCAGCCGTCTTCGCGCATGACCGGCCCGTCCAAAAACAGCCCGTCGATATCGTGGCGGCACAGATCGGCGATGTTCTTGGCGAAATCGTCGAACCATGGGCTGTTGACGCAGCTGAACGCATAGATGTTGTAGGCCAGCATCGGTTTGCCGTCTTTGAGCAGCTGCATCCAATCGGGATGTTCGGCCATCATTTCGCGCTTCAGGCAGTGGGTGTTGTAATAGACGATCTCCCGAATGCCCTTGGCATGGGCTTTTTTTAAGTATACGTCCAGTTTTTTACCGTGCTTTTTCTCGTCGTAAAACGAGATGCTGCCCTCCGCGAACAGATGCAACAATTGTTCGGTGTTGAATCCGGATTTCGAAACATATTCGTCAAACAGCCAGTTGTCATCCGCGCCGTAGTTGCACTGCACCGCCGAGATTAATCTGGGCTCGTCTTCCCACCACTTCATCATAATTACCTGCCTTTTCCCTTGATTTTAAAATTATAACATACCTATAGGACTCCTTCAACAGCATACGCAAAGAAAAGCGGCGCATTTGACGATGCGCCGCTGAGTGATTAAAAATATCTGTCATTCTGAGCGCAGCGAAGAATCTCGCCGACACAAAAGCCATAAATGATACCCCGAAAAGGTCAATTTCTTCCCGTCTCCTTGAGCAAAAAGTCAACCACCGGTGCGGGATCTTCCAAACTGTGGGGATGATGGGCGCAGCCCGGTTTGACGATGGTCAATATTTTTCCGCCCGCTTGTCGGTATTTCTCATCAAAAAGTTTCCCGTTTTCGTCATAAGGAACCGACATGTCCGCATCGCCTGTGACCAGAGCGATCGGGATGCCCGCCTTTGCCAACACTGCCGCCTTGTCCAGCGGATTTTGCGAAAACTGCCTGAAGCCGGTTTCGTCAAGCCCGTAAACGTCCATGCAATCTATGAGTTCATATGGGGAGCTGTTCCCGCTGCCCATTCCGCCCGGCCAGCTTTTTAAATCCAACACCGGCGCGTCGATATAAACCGCCTCGACATCCTGCGGATAGGCAGCGGCGTAATTGACCGCATACAGCCCGCCTCTGCTGAATCCGAACGGCACCGCGGTTTTCGATAATCCGAACCGCTTGACCATCTCGTCGTGAAAGCCCTTCATCAACTCGACGCTCTCCGGGCAGCCGTACAGATTGCTGACCCGATAATAGCAGAGCGCCCAGCCCCGCCGGACCAACTCGACATCAACGCTCTCAAACGCGTGCAGAAATTCGGTGCGCCATACCCATGGCCTGCCCGGGGCAAATTGTTTCGGCTCGATATAGGTGCAGACCCTGCCGTTATAATAGAAACGGCGGCACACACAGCCGTTCCAATCCTCGACCCGGTCGTCGTTTTCTTCATTGATAATTGCCTTGCGGATTTCCTTATCCAGTTCTGCGGCGGCGGCTTTGGCCTCATCGAGCGGCAGCGCGTTTTTCGCTTTATCGGGATGAGGATGCCCGACCCCCTCTTTCCAAGAAGCGCTCATCAGCCGATGCCGTTTCAAAACCAGCCCAAAAGCGGGTGTCTCCTCTTTGATATACGCCGGCTCATATTCCGGATAGAGGCGGAATAACTCGCCTAACAGGCATTTGGCGATGACCCAGTGACCCCAGAGATCGGGATGAATACCGTCGCCCATTTTTAAATCGGGATCATCTTTCCGCTTTGCCGAATACTCTGCAGTCATCGCGCCGTAGATGTTGACAACCCGGTCCGCAACGCCGCGCAGATCGGTCATCACCCAGTCGGCATATTGCTTCATCACGTCGTTATAGTTGCGATAGGCCTGCGCCCAGCTGAATTTTTCGGCGTTTTCGTCGAGCAGCGGCCCGCCGAACGAGACGACGTCCAAAATAGGCGGCGTCATCACAATAACCTTTGCGCCACGGGCTTTGATTTTTTTGATTAAATTGAGGATTCCGTGTTGATATGCCGCCATCCGCTCTTCGGAATAGGGGTAATAAATCCCGTCATTGATACCGTAGCAGACGACCACCCAGTCGGGTTTGGTCATCTCCAGTGCGCGGTCGATGCGGTCAAAAATACAGGGCCTCGGAAACGGGTGATCCGGTTCGGACAGGCCGGAAGCGGTCTCGCTGTTCAGGCCCAAATTAATCAGCTCGATGATATGATCGGGCAGATGTTTTTTCAGGTAATAATCGATATGCGCGATATACCGGCCGTCGTCGGTAATGCTGTCTCCCAGAAATACGATTTTTTTGTGTTCGGGAACCAACCCGCCTTTTTCAATGATCGACATTTAAAAACTCCCTTACCGCAAATGAAAATTCGATCTCCATTATAATCCCGCCGCCGCCGAATGGCAAGCCGATTGCTTAAAGTTATTGTCTTTTCCGCTTGCCTAAAACACCACTGTCTGTTACAATGAGTGAAACGAATGCAAACGGGAGGATCTCCATGGATTCACGCAACATCAAGAACGGTTTCGAGATACCGCGCGAGGGTTACAGCGACCAGCCGTATCTTTTAAAAATGCCCGACGGCGCGTGGCTGATGTGCATCACGACCGGAAAAGGACACGAGGGTCAAAACGGCCAGCACGTCGTCACCGCCCGCAGTTTTGACCGCGGAAAGACCTGGATTGACGTCGCGGATGTCGAAAGCGCCGACAACCCCGAGTCCTCTTATGCCGTCATGCACCTGACCGCCTACGGCAGGGTCTATTGCTTTTATAACTACAATAAAGACAATTTGCGATATGTTCTGGCCGATGATCCGCCTTTTCCCGGCGGAACATGGGCACGCGCCGATTCGCAGGGCTATTTCGTCTTCAAATACAGCGACGACTGCGGCAAGACCTGGTCGGACAAATTTTATGAAATCCCGATCCGCAAGTTCGCGGTGGACTACGCCAACCATTACGGCGGCGATATCATGCTGTTTTGGAATGTCGGCAAGCCGTTTATCACACATGGCGGTGTAGCCGTATCTCTTTACAAAATCGGACGCAACGGCTATCAGGCCTTCACGAACACCGAAGGCGTTTTGCTCTTTTCCGCCAATCTCGAAACCGAAAAAGACCCCGAAAAGCTGACTTGGGAGACCCTGCCCGACGGTGATGTCGGCATCCGCACCCCGCGCGATGTCAGCCATGTCTCCGAGGAACACAGCTACGTGGTGCTTTCCGACGGCACGATTTTTGTGGTTTTCCGCACCGTCTCATCCTATTCCTACTGCGCCTACAGCCACGACGGCGGACACACCTTCACCGAACCCGAGCGTATGCGGTATGCCGACGGCCGGTTTATCCACCACCCGCGCGCGGCCAATTTTGTGTGGAAATGCAAAAACGGCAAATACCTGTACTGGTTCCACAACAACCGCTATGACGATTACAGCAACCGCAACCCGGTCTGGATTTCGGGTGCGGTCGAATACAAAGCCGAGGACGGCATGCGCCTAAAGTTTTCCCAACCCGAAATTTTGCTCTACGACGAGGATATCCACTCCATCATCAGTTATCCCGATATGATCGAAGACATTCCGGTCGAAAGTGGGGAAAGCGAGTATTACATCTCTGAGACCCAGAAATATTTCGCCCGCCTGCACAAAATCGATAAATCCCTGATTGAAGGGCTTTGGGCGCAGTTTGAAGACGACGTTCCGGCGGATACCGGAATCCCCGTCGAAAAATCTCTGCCACCGATCAAACCGCTCGGTGAACGCGCACATTTTTCCGACAGCTTCGGTACCCAGAACAACGAGGTCGCCTTTGCGCTCCGTTTCGATTTCACGGTTCCCGAAAAGGACGAGATTCTTTTCTCAAACATGGACGATACCGGCAAAGGGCTGAAAGCGGTTTATAACAGCGCAACGACCCGCATCGAATTCACGATGGGTGACGGCCATTGCATTTCCCGTTTCGATTCCGAAAAGAATATTTTAAAACCGGGAATGTCTCACAATGTCGCGATCATCGTGGACGGCGGCCCGCATGTGATCGAATTCGTCATCGATGGTTTGTTGTGCATGCCCGATGACCGGATGTTCGGCTTCGGCAGATTCAATCAATATACGCAGGACATCAACGGCAAAGAGACGCTTGAAACCGGCACTTGTATCAACAACCTCAAATTTTACGACGGCCTGCTGCGCATCAGCGACGCAATAAGATTACAACAGGCAAAACTGTAGGGGCGGATATTATCCGCCCGCAAAAAGGTGATATTTTATGTTTTTAAAATCAAAAAAACCTGCATTTCTAAACGAAATCGGCCCGGGCTTCTGGCTCGGCCCGTCAACCGTTTCTTGCAACGGCGAACTGTTGCTGTCCGCCGACTGCATGGAAAAATCCGACGGCGTCAAATATTCGGCGCTCTGGCGTTCGCCCGACAACGGCGAGACCTGGAACAAGCAGGGCGAATTCGAACACTGCCATGCCTATGACGGCGGCATGCGCCGCGACGGCTACGGCGCGCTTTACAAAGACCCCAGAACCGGAAAGGTCTTTTATTTCGGCAACGAACTTTATTGGGACAACGACAGCATCGACAGCACCTGGCGCTGCCGCAAACCCTACTATCGGATCTCCGACGACTGCGGACGCACTTGGTCGGAGAAACACTTTATGATCCAAAGCGGTTCGGACGAGGACGGCGCTTACGACGAAAATCATTATATGAAAGGCGTGGTTTTCGGACGGAATATGGCGATGATGGTGGTTACAAAGGCCATTGACCTCACCGACGGCAGCATTTTGGTGGGCATGCAGCGACAGGTTCCCAAAGGTGCCGTTAAAGCCGGCCCGACCGGTATGGGCTTTTTGGAAGCCGGCGCGATGAAAGGCCGCTGGAACGAAAAAACCGAACGCTTTGACTGGACATTCGGCGACTGGGCCGGTCTGCCGTTTGAAATCACGACGCGCGGAATTTATGAGCCGTCGGTGGCCGAACTGCCGAATGGCGATATCTATATGCTCTGCCGCGGCAGCAATTATAAACGCGAAGACGACATTATCGGCTGTAAGTTTTACTGCGTCTCCAAAGACGGCGGCCTGCATTGGAGCGAACCAAAACAAGTGCTGTATGACGACCAAAGCATCATGTTTTCCTCCTCCTGCTCGACCAAACTGGTCTCCCACAGCAACGGCAAACTCTATTTCATCGGCGTCATCAACGATAAAAACCCGCGCGGCAATCTGCCCCGCTATCCGCTTTGCGCCGCCGAAATCGATCAAACCACCCTAAACGTTAAAAAGAGTTCGGTTTTCGTTATCGATACCAAGCCCGAGGATTTGAACGACGCCGATACCATGCCCGTTGATTTTTCCAACCACTGGGCCTGTGAGGATGAGCGCACCGGCGACCTGATTGTCATGGCGCCCTACCGCCCCGACCCCTACCGCTTCGACGGCCATTTAAATTTTTACAGAATTTCAAATTAATCAAAATTGAATTGGAGATGAAAACCGGATGATCACTTGTAAAAAATGCAATCATCAAATGGACGATCTCGACGCATACTGTCCGATGTGCGGAACGGTATCCTATATTGTAAAGCAAAATTCAAACGGTAAAATCTTTATTCCGCTCGATAAAATTATCCCGTATGGAACACTACTAATCACATGCGGAATATTACTTAATGTAATTGGATTTATTATTTTCCAAAAGATTATCCCAATTTTCTTCGGTTTAGGACTTGCGATTGCAGTCGTTGGAATTGTAATAGTCGCAAAGTATAAAAAAACGGTAGAGTTTGGCCGAAATTATGCTGCAAACCATAAATATAATGACGAAGGAGAAAAATGCCGATTTTGTAAAAACACGCTTTATAAGTACAGCAAATACTGTCCTTTATGCGGATCAAAAATAAACCATTAATATAGAAAAATGCCAACAAGCGGACGGCAAATGCCGTCCGCCTGCTCGCGTTTAAAATAGATTTTGCCATTCTGAACAAAGTGCGTAAAGCACCGTTATCGGCGCTTTACGCACGCAGTCGAAGAATCTCCCTCAAAAGAGATAAATTTAAAACAGTCTGTGCTGTGTTTAATCCACCAGGTCACTGGTGCGCATGGCTAAAATCGTCTGCTCAAACAACTTTTCCAAATCCCAGCCGAGCATTTCCGCACCCTGCTGAATCACCTCGCGCGAACAGCCCGCCGCGAACTTTTTATCCTTGAATTTCTTTTTCACCGACGAGACCTCGAGATCGGACACACTCTTCGACGGACGCATGATGGCCGCCGCGCCGATCAACCCTGTCAACTCATCCGTTGCGAACAACACTTTTTCCATCTGGTGTTCCGGCTTGATGTCGGCGCACTGCCCGTAACCGTGGCTTGCCGCAGCGCGAATCGTCCGCTCGTCAACCCCGTTTTCGCGCATCAGTTCCTGCCCCTTGATGCAGTGCTGTTCGGGAAACTCCTCGAAATCCAAGTCGTGCAGCAGCCCGACAACCGCCCAGAACTCCTTTTCGTCTCCGTATCCGAGCGACTCTGCATACCACCCCATCACATCGGACACAATCCGCGCGTGCTGAAGATGAAATTCGCCCTTATTATATTTTGTAAGCACCGCCCACGCTTCTTCCTTCGTCATCGTCCGAATCCTCCTTTTCGCAAAGAAAATATATATCGTTATTTATTTTACTCCCCTCTTCCCCATCTGTAAACCTTTTCTCTTAAAAAACTGCTTGACAATTGAATATATACTCAACTATAATGATTACGGTTGAACGTTTACTCAACCATAGAAAGGAGCTTGTATGTCCAAAAACGAATTTATCTGTGACTGCAACACCGTCCACGGTGAAGTGGTTGCAGAGGTCAATAAAAAAATGCTCGATCCTGCGGCCTTTGAGCGTCTCGCAGGTTTTTTCAAGGTCTTCGGTGACGTCACCCGCATGAAAATTTTATGGGCGCTCGACCAAAACGAGCTCTGTGTTTGCGACCTCGCCAACATTCTGAGCATGAGCAAGTCGGCGGTTTCGCACCAACTGGCTGCTTTACGAAAAGCCGATCTCGTCCGCTTCCGCAAAGCCGGCAAAGAGGCGTATTATTCCCTCGCCGACGACCATGTTAAGGTCATCACGGAAACCGGCCTCGAACATATAAATGAATGAAGGAATATTAAGTCATGGAAAAAGGACAAAAATCCGTTTTAATCCGAATCATTCTCGGCGCTGTCTTATTGGGCGTCACGTTTTTTCCCTCTGTTACCGGCACAACCGATCTTATTTTATGTATCGCAGCATATCTGATCACCGGCGGCGATATCGTTTGGCAGGCGGTTAAAAATATCATTCATGGCGAGATTTTGGACGAGAGTTTCCTCATGACCGTCGCCACGCTCGGCGCGTTTGCCATCGGGCAATATCCCGAGGCGGTGGCCGTGATGCTGTTTAACCAAGTCGGCGAATTCTTTCAAGACCTCGCCGTCGATAAAAGCCGTGCATCCATAGGCGAACTGATGGACATCCGCCCCGAATATGCCAATATCGAGCAAAACGGCGAATTGAAACAAGTCGCCCCCGATTCGGTCGAAACCGGTGCAATGATTGTCGTGAAACCCGGTGAAAAAATCCCGATTGACGGCGTTATCGTCGAGGGTGTTTCTTCACTCAACACCACCGCGCTGACCGGCGAGAGTTTACCGCGCGACGTGCAGGTGGGCGACGGTGTCTATGCGGGATGCGTCAATCTTTCGGGTCTTCTGCATATCAAAACTACCGGCACTTTCGGAGAATCGGCGGTCGCAAAAATCCTCGATCTCGTCGAAAACGCCGAGAGCGGCAAGACCAAAAGCGAAAAATTCATCACCCGGTTTGCAAGGGTCTATACCCCGATTGTGGTCATCGCCGCGCTGCTATTAGCCGTTGTGCCCTCACTCATCACCGGTCAGTGGATCGACTGGATTCGCCGCGCGTTGATCTTCTTGGTGATTTCATGCCCCTGCGCGCTGGTCATTTCGGTGCCCATGTCTTTCTTCGGCGGCATCGGCGGCGCATCCAAAAAAGGAATTTTGGTCAAGGGTTCGAACTATCTGGAAGCCCTCTCTAAAGTCGAAACTGTTGTTTTTGATAAAACCGGCACGCTGACAAAAGGCACTTTCAGCGTACAAGCCGTTCATCCTGAACTCATCTCCGAGACAGAACTGCTCGAAATTGCCGCCATGGCTGAGAGCTATTCCGATCACCCGATTTCACTCTCGCTCAAAAACGCCCATGCAAAAACGATCGACAAATCCCGCATTACCGGCGTCGAGGAAATCCCCGGCCGCGGCATCAAAGCCGTTGTGGACGGCAGAACCATCTACGCCGGCAATAACCAGCTGATGGAACAAGCCGGTGCGCGGTGGAAGCCCTGCGACCATCAGGGCACAATCATCCATGTTTCCGATGGCAGCGAATATATGGGTCACATCGTCATCGCCGACGAGGTCAAACCGCAGTCCAAGGCGGCGATATCCGCTCTCAAACAACTCGGCGTCCGGAAAACCGTAATGCTGACCGGAGACCGGGAAGCGGTCGGCAAAGAGGTGGCAGAGACCCTTGGGCTCGACGAGGTACACACCGAACTGCTGCCCGCTGATAAAGTCGCACAGGTCGAGCGGTTGATGAGCGAAAAGAGTGAAAAAGGGCGTCTGGCATTTGTCGGCGACGGCATCAATGACGCGCCGGTGCTCAAACGCGCCGACGTCGGCATTGCGATGGGTGCATTAGGTTCCGACGCCGCCATCGAGGCCGCCGATGTCGTATTGATGGACGATAACCCCGAAAAACTTGCACAGGCGATTCAAATCTCCCGAAAGACGATGCGTATTGTCACCCAGAACATTGTCTTTGCGCTCGCCGTAAAAGCAATCGTGCTTGCACTCGGCGCATTCGGCGTCGCAACCATGTGGGAAGCGGTCTTCGCCGATGTGGGTGTCTCGCTGCTCGCTGTCCTGAACGCCCTGCGCGCAATGAAAAACTAAATCTATTAAATAAAGTTATATGAGAACCGCCTATGTGAAAAACGCAGGTGGTTTTCACCGTTTAAACGGCAAAGCCCTTTCTTTTTCATTCCGAGCACGGTATAATGGATAATGAAAACAAGCGGGAGGCAAGCAATAAGATGAGCACCAAGGAGAGCAACGAAATTACAGTGAAAGTCACCTGTGAACTACCGGAATTTTATGCAATACTTGAAAGCAAGGGCTTTTCACCCGCCGACCGGTTTTCGCTGGACGATTCCTACTTTATTCCCAAAGATATGAAAACCGAAATTCTGACCGCCAGAGAAATCTTGGCCGAAGCCGTATTGGTCAGAGAAATTCACGATAAAATTTTAAATAAAACCACCAAAAAGCTCACTTATAAAATCAAGGAATTCAACGCATCGGGCGATATTTTACACCAAACCGCAGTCAACTGTGAAATTTTGAATACAGAAGACGCTAAAAAACTGCTCTCGGCGCTGGGGTATCGGGAACTTATGCGCATCATCGAAGATGATATCGTCTATGAAAAAGACGGTTTCTCTTTGGCCGTTAAAGATATTCACGACGGAGACAAATTGATCGAAATCGAGACCGAACCTGATAACGCTGATTTTGACACCATCGAAAAGCTGAAACAGCAACTCTTTTCATTGCAATTACCAATCGACCAAAGCGACTTTTTTATAAAAAAAGCGGAAGTTGAATTAGATAAAATTTTAAGAGAAGCTAACGGGAGGAACTTATGAAATTCGGAATTTATTATGCCTATTGGGAGCACGAATGGGGCGGCAATTTCCTCCCCTATATCGAAAAGGTCAAGCGACTCGGTTTTGATATCCTCGAGGTGGCCTGTGGCAATTTCTATCTTGAAAACAACGCCTTTTTTGACGAACTGCGCCGCGTCTCGGAGCATAACGGCATCACCCTGACCGGCGGTTACGGCCCCCGCCCCGAACACAACCTCGCCTCGACCGACACCGCCGCCGTCGAAAAAGCGTTTGCGTTTTACGCCGATATGTTCAAAAAGATGGAGCAAGCCGGAATCGGTTCTTTGGGCGGCGCAATCTATTCCTATTGGCCGGTCAATTTCGCCGGAGATCTCGACAAAGCGGGCGATTTTGAACGCAGCGTGAAGAGCATGAAGCGTCTGGCGGACATGGCATCGAACCACGGCATCACGCTGAACATGGAAGCGCTCAACCGCTTCGAGGGCTATCTGATCAACACCGCCAAAGAGGCGATTGACTATGTCAAAGCCGTCGATAAACCCAATGTCAAAGTCATGCTCGACACCTTCCATATGAATATCGAGGAAGACAGCTTCACGGAGGCGATCGAATCCGCAAACGGGCTGCTCGGGCATCTGCATGTCGGCGAAGCCAACCGCAAGCCGCCGTTTGAACAAGGCCGCATGCCGTGGGCGGAGATCGGCAAAGCGTTGAAAAAAATCAATTATACCGGCAATGTTGTCATGGAGCCGTTTGTGCTGCCGGGCGGACAGGTCGGAAAAGACATCTCCATCTGGCGCGACATCTCCGAGGGCGCGACCGCTGCCGACCTCGACAACGCCGCCGCAAAATCCGTGGTTTTTTTGCGCAAAACGTTTTCCTGAAAATAAATCACCCGATAAAAACCGTCAGCAGGCCTTAAAGCCTGCTGACAATTTGTTTTAATCTGCTGTCCGGATTCACCAATTGCCCCGCGAGAATATCTTCCTCGGTCACTTTTGCCATTAAAATCTCACCTGCGCCTCTGCGGTCGCGGTCATAGATGATGTAGATATTGCCGTTGTTATCGAAAGTCGCATCGGGATAAGAGACTTTATCCCGCTCGTCCAGCAGCAAAAAACCTTTCCAGGTTTTACACTCGTCTTCGGACAGCATTGCGGTCATGTGGTCGCGGCCCGTGAACTGATAATGATTGACCAGCAAAATCCGTCCCGACGGCAGCCGCCTGATGAAAAAACGGGAATCCGGGCCGCCGAGTCCGCTGTCTTCACCGGGTGTCCAGGTCTTTCCGCCGTCGTGGGAAACGCTCTTCCCGATGCCGTATTTCGTGCGCACCAGCATCCATAAATCGCCGTTCGCAAGTTCCAGCGTCATGTGTTCGTCGAACGCACGATTCGGCACATCCGCCTGCCCGTACAGCAAAAAGCTCTCACCCTCATCGCGGGAGATATAAACGTTTGATTTCTTTTCATTTTCGGCTTCAGTCGGCGGCAGGTCTTTATAGGCCTCCACGTTCCATACCGCGCAGGGCAGCAGCCAGTCGCCGTTTTTCAAAACGGTGGGCTTGTTCATCATAATGCCGTTGGCAATTCTTCGCGGAACGGTCCACACAAGCGTATCCGCATCGGGATCGTCACAACGCACGCACCAAACGCCGCATTTCCCATCAAACAACCGGCCTGTTGATTCCGCCCAAAACCACCACAGCCGGCCTTTGGGATCGATAAACAGACAGGGGTCAAAGGCGCGTTTATCTTCTTTCGGATCGGAAACGGCGATTAAATCACTCCAATTCCGCCCGTCGTCCTCGCTTTTCAACAACACGGCAAAATTTCCGACGCCTTCACCTTCTCCGCCGCTGTAAAACGTCGCGAAAAGGCGGCCTTTTTTCGTCCGCTCAATACCGGGAATCCCCTGCCATTTTCGATCTTGATAACGCTGCAGCGCCTCTTTGTCGGTAATCAGCATAATAACCCTCCGTCAGTTTTTGGTCCTGTCCGGCCCGATTTCGCATTTTTGTCTTCCGAATATTTTATACCGCGCATAAAACACGGCCATGACTTGTAAGATCCCCGAGATCATAAACAGCAGCTGATAGGAAGAGAGGTGGAGCGTGAAAATCGAAATATTAACATTCTGGAACGCACTTACCACCGCCGTACCGATTCGCGGTCCGAAAAACGAGAACAATCCGGTGACGGCTGCGGTGAAATTGAGATAGATCAATCGGTGATCGGGATCGCTGAGACAGATGTTGGTGTTGAAAATTGCAATGTTGACCCCAATCATACAAAGGCCGTTAAAAAAGAAATTGACGGCATACAGATAGTCGGTTCCCGGACCCATCAGCATCCAGATCCCGTTGGTGAGCGCATACCCGAGTCCCGCAAAGGTCAGAATGTTTTTCCAGCCCTTTTTATCGCCGAATTTTCCCCACACCCGGCCCACCAGCACTTTTACAAACATGGTCACACTGCCCACGGCGGCGATAAAGGTATAGGAAACGCCGATGGTTTTAACGGCGTAGACATTGAAATACGGTGTTGCGAGCAGCAACGAAAAGTTCCACCAAATCGAAAAAATGACAAACCCCAAATATTTTTTATCCTTAACGGGGATCGTCAGCAGCTGCTTCAGCGTGATTTTGACCTCGTCCTCTTTGCGGTAATCGGGGACAAGCAGTAATGAGACGGTCTCGATGACCGAAATTGAAATCATCACACCCGCAATGATCAGATAGATAAAAGTCTGCTTGCCGTAAGTATCCAATAACCGCCCGATGGTCAGTGAACAGATGATGCCGACGACGTTTGCGATAACATTGCGGATGGAATAGTAGGAACCCTTTGCGTTGTCGGCGATGTACGTATCATTCCAGGACAAAATGCCGTTGCCTTTCAAAGCGTTGAACATGCTTTCAAAGCAGACGCAGATGATAACAAATAAGACCTTCCCCGACGTGGGTACCGATAAAAACGGTGCGATAAAAAACTTTGAATAAAAGATCAGATACCGTAAAATCGTCAGACCCGCGCTGACCCATTTATAACTTTTCAGCCGCCGGTAGACATAGTATGAAAATATCTGGAGCACATTCATCAATGTCATCACTGAGGCCAGTGTTCCGATATCCGAGTCCTGCGCACCCAACAGCAGCATAAAGCCGGTCATAAACAATGTTGCGGCGCCGGATATATTATTTGTAAAACTGGTGCCCGTAAAGTTTACCAGAAAAAGTGCCTTATATAAAGTTTGTTTGGAGGGCTTGCGCATGCGCGCTTGTAAGTGATGAAACATATCAAAAATTTTAACACAAGGTAAAATCAATGTCAAATCTCATGCAAATCCGCTTTTTGCTCTTTCGACCCGTATAACCGCTTGACAGCGCGCGTTTCCGGACGGTAAAATCAAACGCGGAGGAGGTGTTTTTATGTTGATTAAAATTCTGACGACGTTCGGCAGCACGATGATGATCGGATTCGGTGTCTGGCATTTCACAGTGCCGTCGAAATGGCAGTGGTACGGTTATATCGTCCCGTCAGCCACCGAATTGGTGTTGGCTGTGCGTGCAATCAATGTGTTTTTCTCACTCTGTCTGGTTTTGATCGGCGCCGTCAATTTGATTTTTCTCTACGCCATTCCCCACAAACCCTCGCTTGCGGTAATGCTGGCGCTCTCTACGGTCCTCTGGGGCGTTCGGTGTGTTTTACAGTTGATCTATCCGCAGGGATCCGTCAATCCCCTGCTGCAATACGGCATGCTGGCTGCTTTCTTCCTTATATTATTAAGCTTTTCGGTCTCGTTTGTGCTGACCTTGCCGTCCCTGAGAGGATAAATTTCAGCGGCGCGGAAACGATAGCGAGGTATCGAATCCGTATTGAACAAAGGAGTGTATAAATATGGTGCATACCAATCTCCTGATCAACGAGACCAGTCCTTATCTGCTCGAACATGCCCACAATCCCGTAAATTGGTACCCGTGGGGCGAATCGGCTTTTGCAAAAGCCAAGCTCGAAGATAAGCCGATCTTTTTATCTGTCGGCTATTCGGCCTGTCATTGGTGCCATGTGATGGCACGGGAGAGTTTCGAGGACGAAACGGTGGCCGAATACCTGAACAATTCCTTTGTCAGCATCAAGGTCGACCGCGAGGAGCGTCCCGACGTCGACGGGGTCTATATGCGTGCCTGTCAAGCGCTGACCGGCGGGGGCGGCTGGCCGATGAGTATTTTTATGGGCGATGACAAAATCCCCTTTTTCGCCGGGACTTATTACCCCAAAGACACCTTCATTCAAATTCTTGAGGCCGTTGTAAAGGCCTGGAAGCACGACCGGCACACCCTTTTGATCAACGGACGCCAGATCACTAAAGTGGTTAACGAACAGCAATCCGCTAAAAAATCTTTGAAACCCGAAGACCTGACCGAAAAAGCGCTGACCGAATTCGAAGAGAGTTTTGACGCCACATACGGCGGCTTCGGCAAGGCCCCGAAATTCCCTTCGGCGCACAACCTGTTGTTTTTACTCACCGCAGCGCCTGAAATGGCCGGGAAAACGCTCGATTCAATGTACCGGGGCGGCATGTTCGACCACATCGGCGGCGGTTTTTGCCGTTATTCCACCGACCGGTACTGGCTGGTCCCTCATTTCGAAAAAATGCTCTATGACAACGCCCTGCTGGCAATGGCCTATCTCATCGGATATGAAAAGACCGGCAAGACGCTTTACCGCACCGTCGCCGATCGAATTTTTATCTGGCTGGAACGCGAGATGGCTGCACCGGACGGCGGTTTCTATTCTTCTCAGGACGCCGATTCCGAAGGCACCGAGGGCAAATATTATACCTTTACGCCGCATGAATTAAAACTGCTTTTAGGTGAGACCGACGGTACGCAATTCTGCCGCCGTTACGGCATCACCTCCGAAGATAATTTCGAAGGCGGAAGTGTTCCGAACCTGTTGAATTCGACGCTCGAACCGGATAAAATCGACGAAAAAATACAAAGTGTATATGAATATCGCAGAAAACGACCTGCGCCGCACACCGATGTCAAGATTCTGACCGGCTGGAATGCACTGACCGCCGCCGCCTATGCGATGGCTGCGCGCATCCTCAAATCCGATATCCACCGCCAAACCGCACAAAATACAATTGATTTTATGGAACGCAGATTCATTGATAACGAGATGCTTTTTTCCGGCGGCACCGGCGGCAAACGCATCGGCCCCGGTTTTCTAGATGATTATGCCTTTTTGATTTTCGCCCTGATACAGATGCATCAGGCCACACTCGACGACCGGTATTTAAAGCAGGCCGCCGAATTAACCGACCGCGTCTGGACTTTGTTTTGGGACGATGAAAACGGCGGTTTTTTCTTCTCCGGTACGCATAATGAGCAATTGTTCGCCCGTCCAAAGGAGACCTGGGACGGTGCGATGCCCTCCGGCAATTCGGTCATGGCCTATAACCTGTCACGGCTTTCCCTGCTGACCGAAGATGAAAAAACAGCGGAAAGAGCCGAAAAACAAAACCGATTCGTTGGCGGTGAAGCGGCTGCTTATCCGATGGGTTATGCGTTTTATCTGTATTCCCGGCTTCCGGTTAAAAAAGTGTTCTGCCGCCTTGCAAATCCGAGCGATCTCAACGCTTTGCATATCTCATCCGACTGGGTATTCCGGCTGACGACCGATCCGGCTTATCCCGCGATCGAGGGGCAGACAACCTATTACATCTGCGAAAACAACACCTGCTATCCTCCGACAAACCTGCCTCCCACCCGTTAAGACCGACTTTTTTTGGGCGGACGCGCGGGTTTTGCGGCGGGATTGTCGATAACGCCGCCGTGCTCGTCGAATCTCGATCCGTGACAGGGGCAGTCCCACGAGTGCTCAAAGGGATTCCATTTTAACGCACAGCCGAGATGTGAACAGCGGTTAGATTTCGGAATGACAAAGTTGCACAGGGTTTCTCCGAGGTTGATGAAAAACTGCTTCCGAAGCATACTGCGCCGAGGTGTGAATACCTCGGCATACGGATTTTCACGCCCGCTGAGCAGATCGGCTAAAATATCGGCGGCAATCATCGAAGAAGTCATGCCCCACTCGTTAAAACCGGTAGCGACATACAAATTCGGCGTCGCCGGGCTGTATTGCCCGATATACGGCACTTCATCCAGCGCCATACAGTCCTGTGCCGCCCAGACATATTTCTCTTTCACATTGGGCAGATACGCACGGCAGAACGCTCTGACGGCTTCAAACCCGCCACCTTGTTTCCCCGTTCTGTGATCTCCTCCGCCCGCCAACAGCAGACCTTGATAATGGCGCAGATAAATACCGCTTCGAACGTCGTCCGTATCGGAATCCGCATTCACATATGTCCCGTCAAAATCCGGTGCGTTTTCAAGGGCGATCACAAACGAGCGCATCTGAAACATCTTCATAAAATAGAGTCCGCGCCGATCGATAAACGGAAAATGCGCCGCCATCACGACCCGTTTTGCCTTGATATCGCCATGCAGCGTATAGGCAGTTATCTCTCCGCCTCGGATGCCGTCCACACCGTAGACAAAACTGTTTTCACGGATGTTCAGTCCCCGCACGATCCCGTATAAAAACTTCAGCGGGTGAAATTGCGCCATGCCCGGATAGACAACCGCACCCGAAACCGGAAACGGCAGCGGCGTCTCGATGACAAACCGCGCCGGGAAGCCCAATGCATTTACCGCTTCCGCCTCCCGTTTCAGCGGTTCCGGATCGACCGTTGTATATTGGAAGGAGGGTCTTTCTTCAAAATCACACGGCACTTCCCGCGCAAGAGACCGAAACCGTTTGACAGCCCCGAGATTGGCATTCAAATATCCTTTTGCCTTATCGGCTCCGAAACGGGCCGTCAAATCGGTATAACGCGCGTCATGCTGTGCGGTTAAAACACCGGTTGTTCCGCGGGTTGTTCCGCGCCCGATTGTTCTGCCCTCAAGCAGCAAATACTCGATACCCCGCCGCTGCAGCTCATAGGCGCACAATACCCCGGCCATCCCGCCGCCGATGATTAATACGTCGGTCGAGACGTTCTCCGAAAGCCGCTCAAACTGCGGCGGATTCACGGTGGATTCCCAAACGGATTTCATATAACGCATACCTCCGAAAAATATCATACACATCGGTAGTATGCGCTTTTTAAGAAAAATATAGTGAAGCCACTACCGCTAGTTCTCGTCTTAATTTTCAAGTGGCTTCACTATATGCGCAGCGAAATCGCCGCGCGATATTTTAATTTTCTTTTCCCGGATGATTATTCTATTCTTCCGTTATTGTCTGTATCTGAGCATACTCCAAAGCGGTCTGATAGAACGTGTCAACGGAAAACTCGATCGGTGTGGGAATGATATAGTATAATGTTTCAATTACGCCGGTGCCTTTCAATCCGATGGGTTCAATGGTATCTCCGATTTGATAGAGAGTACCGTAACCCCAATACCAAATGCTTCCGTCTTTCTTTTCGGCAAAATGCAGTCCCCCCATTCCGGAAAACAGCCGCTTGATGTGATCCATAATTTTGGTCGGCTGGCTTACCTGTGCATCGCCTGTATTAAGGCGCATGTAGATGTCCGCTATACTCACATCGGTGCCGGTATAGCTCTCTCCGTTGCCCAGGATTCCCAAATCAGCATACCCCCACGACCACAGCGTGTTGTCTGTTTTTAAAACGAGAAGTCCACTGCCGCCGTAATCTATCTGTTTGACGTCGGACATCACCGGTGTCGGCGTATCCACGTATTCGGGATATCCGGAAGAGAGCATCTGCCCATTTCCGCCGGTTAGCAGAAGGTCATTGTAGTTCCGCCCGCAGGCATAGAGTTCATGGTCCTCGGTCAGATAAAAGGTGGTCGATGTCGAAGCCCAGATATCAATAACATTGTCCGCAAGATGGTACGGCTCCGTAACAACGCAGTCATATGTCTGGGTATCCAAGTCCCCGTGCTCTCCGTTGCCGCACTGGCCGTATTCGTTACCACCGTAACTCCATAAGGTACCGTCATTTTTCAAAAACAGCACCCCGGAGGGCACCGACAGACCCGTAACCATACGTGCGACCCCGTCGATCACTTTTTGCGGCTGTTCCGCAACCTCTCCGGTCATGCTATTAACCATAAAAGTCCAGACACTGCCGTCGTTTTTCAATGCAAAATAACCATGACCCACCATAAAATCTTTGACATCAGTCATCACCAGTTCGCCGCAGTCCTCGTATGCGATGGTTGAAAGTTTGCTTTCCCCTTCGGGCATCGTATACAGTTCTCCGTCATTTGTCAGATACAGCGTAAGGTACATTTTAGCGACGTTTTCCCGGACGACATGCGGTACGCAGTCATCGTTCTCGTATTTTGTACTCCATTCGATGATCTCTCCGCTCTTTGTCAGCGCCCTATTTCCGAGCTGTACATAGGCGACATCGGAATAGATTTTTGTCGGAACGTTATTAAATACAATCTCCGTCCCCTGGCCAAGAGAGGACCCGGGGAAATACGTTCCGGTGCCGACGTTGCGCTGGTCATAACCCCAGGTATAGAGATCGCCGTTGCTGTCGATAAACGATCCCCCACTCAAAGTGATAAACACTTGGGGCAATTCCCCCGCCCTGTCTGTCTGTCCGGCAACGGAACACCCGGCGAGCATCAATACACCCGCCAAAATAAAAACGAATATCTTCTTCATATTCAGCCCTCCTGTCATGAAATGATTCTTGGTTTCGATTCCTCAAAACCGTTTTAACGAAATCCGGTGCTGTTCCATGATATGCAGATTTCCCTCTTTTTGGATTTCTAATGTCAAGACTGCACACGCTGTCTTTCGTTCACTTTTGAAATTCTCAAATCGCGTCCGCTTCATTTCGGAACACAAAGTCCGGCCCTTTCGGATCCGCGATTCACTTTTTCTGCCTATATTTCCTCGTCCTGTGTGCTTTCAGTTTACACCTTTTTCCTTTTATCTGTCAAGTTTTTAGAGCCTCTTTAACGAATTCTTACGTGAATCTTCTTCAAATCGCCTCATTTTCTTCACTTTTCCTCTTGAAATCCCACTTAAAAACATGTTTTTACACAAAAATATCGCGCGGCACTCACCGCGCGATATTTTAAATTTCCTTTCCCTGCTGATATTTTATTCTTCTGTTATCATCTGTCCCACTGCGTAATCAAGTGAATTCTGATAAAAATCCTCGATTGAAAATTCAATCGGTGTCGGAATGATATAAAACTGCCTTTTAATGACGCCGGTGCCTTTCAGCCCGGTGGGCTCAACTGTATCTCCCATCCGATAGAGGATGCCGAATCCCCAGTACCAGATGCTGCCGTCCTTTTTTTCGGCGAAATGCAGTCCGACGGTCTCGGTGAACAGCCTCTCAACGTCGTCCAAAATTTTAACCGGCTGACTCAGCTGTCCGTTTTTCAAGATCATTAATTCAGAGCCGCTTTCCCAATCCCAATCACTGCTCTGAATACTGATGCCGTTGCCGAGTGTGCCCATATCGGCATATCCCCAACCCCAAAGCGTGTTGTCGGTTTTAAGAACAAAAATAGCTCCGTTACTGTAATCCATCTGTTTGACATCGGACATCACCAGTGTCGGCGTCGTCACGTATTCGGGATATCCGGAAGAGAGCATCTGCCCGTTTCCGCCGGTTAGCAGAAGGTCATTGTAGTTCCGCCCGCAGGCATAGAGGTTATTGTCTTCTGTCAGATAAAACGAAGTTGAAGCCGAAGACCAGATATCGATAACATTGTCCGCAAGATGATACGGCTCTGTAACGATGCAATCATATGTCTGGCTATCCAAATCCCCGTGCTCTCCGTTGCCGCACTGACCGTAATCGTTACCGCCGTAACTCCACAATGTACCGTCTTTTTTCAAAAACAGCACTCCGGAAGGTACCGTCAGACCCGTAACCATACGTGCGACCCCATCGATCACTTTTTGCGGCTGTTCCGCAACCTCTCCGGTCATGCTATTAACCATAAAAGTCCAGACACTGCCGTCGTTTTTCAATGCAAAATAGCTGTGCCCCACCATGAAATCTTTAACGTCAGTCATCACCAGTTCGCAGCTGTCCTTGTTTGTAATACTTTCCCCTGAGGACATCGTATACAGTTCGCCGTCCTTGGTTAAATACAAATTCAAATCCAATTTAGCGACATTTTCCCGGACGACATGCGGTACGCAGTCATCGTTTTCATATTCCATGCTCCATTCGATGATCTCTCCGCTCTTTGTCAGCGCTCTGTTTCCGAGCTCCACATCGGCGACATCGGAATAAATTTTTGTCGGAACGTTATTAAAGACAATCTCCGTCCCCTGCCCAAGAGAGTACCCGGGGAAATACGTGTCGGTACCGACGTTACGCTGGTCATATCCCCAGGTATAGAGATCGCCGTTGTTGTCGATAAACGATCCTCCTCTTATAGTGATAATTATCTGGGGCAATTCCCCTGTCCCCGCAGAACACCCGGCGAGCAAGAATAATCCCGCCAAAATAAAAACGAATATCTTCTTCATATTCAGCCCTCCTGTCATGAATTCGTTCTTGGTTTCGATTCCTCAAAACCGTTTTAACGAAATCCGGTGCTGTTTCATGATATGCTAATTTCCCTCTTTTCTCAGTTATCTTTTGTTCACTTTTTAAATTCCTTCATCACACGCTTCATTTCGGAACACAAAGTCCGGCCCTTTCGGATCCGCGATTCACTTTTTCTGCCTATATTTCCTCGTCCTGTGTGCTTTCAGTTTACACCTTTTTCCTTTTATTTGTCAAGTTTTGTAGGTGATTTTAAAACCTTATCCATAAAAGCGGTTTTCCACCGGATTCTTTTCCTTGTTATGTGTTCACAACCCGCCCATCAGACAACCGTATAATACGATCGCAGAGATTACCCACCTTTTCGTCGTGGGTCACGATCACGATGGTCTTGCCGAGCTCGGTGTTTATCTTGCGGAACAACGCCATGATGTTATCCTCGGTGGCCTCGTCAACGGAGCCGGTCGGTTCGTCGGCAAGCAATACCTCGGCTTTTTTGACCAACGCTCTTGCAATCGATACTCGCTGCTGCTGCCCGCCCGAGAGCTGACCGGGGTAATTCTTGGCCTTATCGGCGATCTCAAGCATCTCCAGTACTTTCATCACCCGCTTCTGGATTCTCTTACGCCCCATACCCTTGTATTTCAGCGGCAGTGCGACATTATAGAACACCGTCTGATCCTCAATCAAAGCGAAGTTCTGTACGACCAATCCGATGTTCTCCTTGCGAAACCGCGACAGCGCGTTCGGATTTTTCAGGTTAACCGGCTTACCCTGAAAACTGTAATCCCCTTTGTCCACCTTGTTCAAACCGGCCATGACGTAGAGCAGCGTCGACTTGCCCGAGCCGGACTTGCCCATCACGGCACACATCTCACCCTTTTTGATGTCAAGCGTCGCGCCGTTCAGTGCCTTGACCAGCCCGTCACCTTTTCCGTAGTACTTATGTACGTTGTTCAGTTCAATAATGTTTTCCATTTGTTCTCCTCCTATAAACACTATTCTCTTCTCAGGGCGTCGCCCGGCTCAACCCGCATGGTCTGCACGAACGGCACGATGGCGATCAAAATATTAAATATCAGCGCGCCCAAATACGCCACCAGCATCTCCATGGAGAAAAATGATTTTAAATTCAGATACCCAAATTGGGCAATGATAAAATACACCCCGTAACTAAGTAAAAAGCCCAGATGAAATAAAATCATCAGCCTTCCGAACATCCGCCAAAGCGTAAACGAAGCCGAGAATCCGAGCATTCTTTGAACGGCCACCCGCTTTCTGCGCCGCTCGGCCCAAAACAGCGTCAGCGGCACCGTCGAGAGTACCACGCAGAAACAGGCGAAGATCAACATAATCAGGTTCAGCAGTTCCATATTAAAAAAGCCCGATACCGTGAATACCGATTCCGGCACCTCCAACTCGACGACCGTAACGTCAGCCTCCGTAAGGATCGCGTTGAATTTTTCTTTCAATTCCTCCTTGCGACCTTCGCCGACAAAATCGATGATAAACGGCTCCGTCTGGCTAATATAAGCACCATAGCAATCCATATTATACAAAATCGTGCTGTTAATATCACTAATTACCGGATAGCCAATGGATCCCACGACTTCCCAATTATGGCCGGTTCCTATATTAAAATAATTTACGCCGTCTTGACGAGTGACATTAGAAAGTAAATCCTTTCCGATCACGCAACAGTATTTTCCGCTTCCGAAATCCGATTCCTCAAAATACCGCCCATAAGTTACCCGCAGCGATGTAGGCAGTTGACCGCTGAACGCGACTGCATACCAAGGTATATCGAGTCCGATCAAACGCTGATAAACGACCACGTCTCCCTCAGCCTCGATAAAATCCATCACCTGCTGCGTAATGTCGGCTTTTTCTGTAAAATCGAGATTTTCGTCAACGCCCCTCACGGCCAACACAAACACATTGGAACTGAACAACCCCTGTTCCGCTTGGTTCATCTCATATTTTTCAATCGCATAACTTCCGAAAAAAATCGTGCCCACACCGATTGCCGCAAAGATCACGACCAGTGCGAACTCTTCGATTTTGATCCGCAGCTTCGCGTGTTTTTTGCGCGGCTTTTTAATTGCCTTCTCTTTTCTCTTTATCATAAAATATGTCCTTTCGTGGGTTTGGGGACGTTTTATTCTTTTGTATTCACATCAAAAGAATGAAACTCCTTGTACTAAAAATCACATTTTTAGTTTTATTCCTTTCCGCGCAGCAGCGTGTCGTATTCCACTAACGATATCTTAATCAGCGGGAAAATCAATGCGATCAACGATACGACCACACTTACCCCGATGGCGCATGCAGCGGCAAACGGGCTGATCCGGGAAACCTGCACCCCGAAAATGCCCATCTCATTGTATGTAAATACTCCGCTGCCGAAAAACAAAGCGCATAAAAACGCGGCGACATTGGAGATAAACATGATGACAAGCACCTCAAACACCATGAACCACTTGATGTTCGACACGGTTCCGCCCGAGATCAGATGAATGGCATAGGTCTTGAATGATGCCATAAGCTTATTCGCCAAATTCAGCGACAGACAAAGCGCCGAACTTGATAAAATCAACACCGACGCAAGCAATAACAGATTAAAATAATTATCTGCACTCTCTTTAAAACTGTCGCTGATCATCATCACACGACGGGAATTAAAATAAGCGAATCCAGTCTGCTTTACATACTTTTCGATAGGATTCGGCGCTTCACTGGTAAAAACAATCCCTTCGCATAAATTTTGTAATTCTATAATATAATAAGTTTTGCCATACTTTTCAAAATTAGAGAGTGAATCGTAATTCGGATCGTTTTCATCCGCGTTTGTAGGTGTCGCCATGCCCGTGTAATCCAGATAGGGAACCAATACATAAGTATCCAACGATAAGATAGTATCCAGATCGTCGGCATCGGGCGGCAGAATTGAAATCCCCGGCTCCAAAAAGCCCACAATTTGATAATCCCGTGAAAAGTCAGAAGACATATACGATGCCCCGTGCAGGATATCGCCGATCTCATAATACTCGTGCCATGCCCAGCCGCAGACAACGGGAATCACCTCTGCGTCGTAGTCGGTATGATCGAAGTCGGAAAAATCCGTCCCGACAGCGATCTTGAGATTAAAACGCTCAAAGACCCGTCCATCGATCGAATACGCCAAAACTCTGGATAAATATTTCCCCGTACTTTCTACATATAAATATTCACGCTCGGCGTTAAAATCCTGATACCCGGCAAGGCAGTTGTCGCCGGTTTTTACGTCATATAGGAGCAGGTTGTAATTCGTAAAGTGTAAAAAATCAAATTCTGAAGCGCTGTTAATTGCTCGGAAATAATTGCGCAGCCCCTCTATCTGCTCTTCGGTATATCCCGATGTTGATCCTCCGATATTTATAGACGCTTCTACGAAAAACCGGTATTCATCCTCCGGATAAGCCGAATAGAAGTCATCTACGCGTTCTTCGTTGTGCTCAGCATACCCCATCGTACCGATAATCAGAAACAAGCCGACCACCATCATCACGATGATCAGCGCCGACAGAAGTTTCCGGCGTGCCAAACTGTGAAACGCCTGTTCCAAAATAATTTTCATTCTCGTGCTGTCCTTTCGAAGAGGTGCGGAACAGTTATTTTTTGACCATATACCATTATACCTCATTATGAAGGTGCAAGCCGAAAATCCCGCCGCCTTGCCTTCTATCAAGAGTAGACCTTACTCATATGTATACCCTATGGCTTCATATTGCGAAACATCAATCCCCTGCGCGGCGATATAATCCAGCGCGTTTTGAAAAAACGTATCAACCGAAAACTCAATCGGTGTGGGGATAATATAGTGTTTTTGATAAACGGAATAAAGATAATTCCCATCAGAATCTTTTCTTTGAAATTCCGTGTCCCAATCATCGTCTCCGTCGGTAAAAATCGAACCGTAGCCCCAATACCAAATGCTTCCGTCCGTCTTTTCCACAAAGTGCAGTCCGGATGTCTGAGTCAATAACCGTTCGACACCACTCATAATCTGAGTCGGCTGACTGTAAAGCGTCTCCCCGTTTATCTCACGCATTAAAAAATCGGTTTCGCCTAAATCATTGCCCTCATAACACACGCCGTTGCCCAAAAATCCCTTATCCGCATTTCCCCATGTCCATAACGTGTTGTCGGTCTTGAGTACATACATGCTCTCATTGCTAAATTTCATCTGTAGAACATTTTCCATGACCAACACCGGCGTAGCCGTAAATTTCGGATATTCTTCCAGATTCATCTGCCCATTTCCGCCCAGCAGCAGGAGATCATTATAATTTAATCCGCATGCATAGAGTTTGTTATCCTCTGTGAGATAAAATACAGTCGTATCAATCGTATATACGTCAATCACATTATCAGCCATCTTATACGGTTCCGAAACCACGCAGTCCTGCGTCAAATAATCAAAGTCTCCGTGTTCTCCGTTTCCGCATTGCCCATATTCATTTCCGCCGTAACTCCACAATGTCCCGTCATTTTTCAAGAAATACACCGCAGAATCTACTGACGCGCCTGTGTATATTTTTTTATATCATCGATAAGCTCTTTTGGTTTTTCAGTTATTTCCACGGTAGTAGAATTTGCTTTAAACATCCATACACTCCCGTCGGATTTCAATGCAAAATAAGCATACCCGACGGCTACATCTTGAACGCCTGTCGTAACAAGCTCACCGCTTTCCTCATAGGATTTTTTCAACGCAATTGTTTCGTTTTCGGGCTTTATATACAGTTCTGCATTCTGTGTTATAAACATATTTATATATATTTTAGCGACATTTCCTTCAACAATATGCGGAACGCAAGGATCATCTTCCATGAGAATACCCCATTCAACCAAATTTCCCCCATTGGTCAAGGCTCTTCTTCCAAGGCTTACATCTGCAACATCGGAATAAATTTTTGTTGGGATATTATTATAGATGACCTCTGTTCCCTGTCCGAGAGAATTTTTATAACTGGGTTCCAGTTCTACGTTGTAAAAATCATATCCCCAAGTATATAAATCTCCGTTTGTATCAAGAAACGTTCCGTATTGCCAGGTTAAAAGGAACTCCGGCAATTCCGGCTGATCAATTTCAACTTTTATCGTCTCTCCGGCTTTGGAACACCCCGCAAGCAAAAACAATCCCGTCAAAATAACGACTAGTAACTTTCTCATAAGTGACCCTCCAAATCAAGCGTCTCTTCAAATAATAAATATTAATCTTCTGTATACTTCACAACATCATATTGAGAAACATCAATCCCCTGTGCGGCAATAGAATCCAGCGCATTTTGGAAAAACGTATCTACCGAAAATTCAATCGGTGTCGGGATGATGTAGTGCTTTTGATAAGCCGTAATCACATTACCGAATGTATCTTGCCATGGTATATTCCTATCCCAATCGTCATTTTCTTCCACATTGATATAGCCAAACCCCCAGTACCAGATTGTCCCGTCTGTTTTCTGCACGAAATGTAATCCTAAGGTCTCGGTGAACAAACGGTTCACATGATCCATAATTTGTGTCGGCTGGCTATATAGCGCCTCAGCATTAATCGCCTCGCGTTTAAAGAAATTATTGGGACTCAAGTCGTCACCTATATAACATATGCCATTACCCAAAAATCCCTTATCCGCATATCCCCAAGTCCATACTGTTCCATCGGTTTTGAGGACAAACATACCCATGTCGCTATACTCCATCTGCTTAACACTCTCCATGATCAACACCGGTGTTTCGATAAATTTAGGGTATGCGTCAAGATTCATTTGCCCGTTCCCGCCAAGCAGTAAAAGATCGTTATAATTCTCTCCGCATGCATAAAGGTTGTTTTCTTTTGTCTGATAAAATGTCGTCCAATCTGTCACCCACGCGTTAGTCACGTTTTCAGCCATTTTAAACGGCTTTGAAACCACACAATCCCTCGTATCAATGTCGAGGTCGCCGTGTTCCCCGTTGCCGCACTGCCCGAATTCGTTATTTCCACAGCTCCACAATGTACCATCGCTTTTTAAAAAAAGTACCGCTGCATCAAACGATGATTCAGCAATAATTCTCTCTACCCCATCCATAAATTTTTTCGGACTTTCAATGACTTCTGCGGTCATACTGTTGACCGAGAAGGTCCAAACACTGCCGTCGTCCTTCAGTGCAAAATAGGAGTAACCGAGTGCAAAATCCTTTACACCTGTCATCACAAGCTCATTACGGCTTCCATATGACCCGGATAATTGAAAATTATCGCTTTCGGGAATTGTATACAACTCACCATTTTTCGTTAAGTATAAAGATAAATGCGTTTTAGCAACACTCTCTTTAACGATTTGCGGCGTGCATGAATCATCTTCAAAACATTTGCCCCATTCGATGATTTCTCCGTTTTGGGTGAGCCCTCTGTTTCCCCGGAGAACATATGCAACATTGGAATAGCCTTTCGTCGGCACATTATTATAAACAACTTCCGTTCCCTGCCCAAGGCAGTCCCCAGGGTAATAGTCCGATCCGGTACCGGCGTTTCGACCGTCATACCCCCAAGTATACAGATCTCCGTTATTATCGATATAAGACCAATAACCAATATTTAATGATATCGCGGGCAGTTCGGGCTGATAAAGATCAACTTGCACCACTTTACCCGTGTTGGAACATCCAGAAAACAAAAATAACCCGGCAAATACAAAAATTAATATTTTTCTCATCATAACCCTCCCATCATATCAATTGATCAGGCGAATTATCTCACTCATTAATATACCGCACTGCCTCATATTGCGACGTATCAATCCCCTGTTCCGCGATGTAATTCAATGCATCCTGATAAACGGAATCAATTGAAAACTCAATCGGCGTTGGGATGATGTAGTGCTTTTGATAAGCAAATATTGTTTCGCCTGTTGCGTCTGTTTTTTGTATTTCTGTATCCCAATTATCTTCTTCATTGACATATATTTCTCCGTAACCCCAGTACCAAATCGTTCCGTCTGTTTTCTGTGCAAAATGCAATCCGGTTGTTTCCGTAAACAATCGTTCAACCTCATTCATAATTTGTACCGGTTGAGCAAAGATCGCCTCTCCGTTTTGTAGACGAACGGAAAAACTATATGTTCCCAAATCGTCGCCTTCATAACATACTCCGTTCCCTAATGTACCTTTATCTGAATATCCCCAAGTCCATAATGTATTATCTGTTTTCAAAATAAAAATTCCGGTATCACTGTATTCCATCTGTTTAACATTATCCATTACTAATATTGGAGTCGATATATATTTAGGATATTCGTCAGAAAGCATCTGGCCGTTTCCTGTCAACAGTAAATCATATGGATTCTTGCCGCATGCATATAATTTATTATCTTCTGTCAAAAAAAACGTAGTTAATGTTGACACCCACGCAGTTCTAACATTTTCGGCTAGTTTATAAGGTTTTGAAACTATGCAGTCGTAAGTTGTTAAATTGAGATCACCCTGCTCTCCATTCCCACACTGCCCATATTCATTTCCACCATAACTCCACAATGATCCGTCGCTTTTGAGTAATAACATTGCTGCATCAATCGCTGGGTTTGAAAAGATCTCAACTACATCACTGACTAACTTTTTCGGTTTTTCAACAATTTCTCCTGTCATACTACTGACCAGAAAAGTCCACACACTGCCATCTTCTTTTAATGCAATATATTTATACCCAATTGCAAAATCTATGACACCCGTAAGAACCAAGTCACCGCAATTTTCGTATGGCTCTTTCAACCTTACATTTTCTTCTGTTGGAATCGCATATAATTCTCCAAACCTAGTAAGGTACAAATTCATTCCAACTTTGGCAATGTTATTCTTTGTTGAATGCGGCATGCATAAATCGTTTTCCATTAGTTTTGCCCATTCAATAATTTCTCCGTCGTTTGTTAATCCTCTGTTTGCGCGGATTATATATGCAACATTTGAATAAATCTTAAAAGGATCATTATTATAGACAACATCGGTACCTTGCCCCAAAGAATCGCCAAGATAAACCCCCGAGACTGCCCCGCCATTACGCTCGTCATATCCCCAGGTATACAAATTTTCTTCATTGTCGATAAATGACCAATACCCTTGAAATGAGATCATAGGTAGTTTTTGTTTATAAATATTCACTTGTATGGACTTTGTTGGATTTGAGCAACCTGCAAGCATTAATGCCACAAATATTACAATAATTAATACTTTTTTCATATATATTACTTCTTTCAAACTAAAACATTTAACATTGATTTAAATATCAATCACCGATATATCGCGCCGTTTGATACTGCGACGTATCAATCCCCTGTGAGGCAATAGAATCCAGCGCATTTTGAAAAAACGTCTCGACCGAAAACTCAATCGGCGTTGGGATGATGTAGTGCTTTTGATAAGCATATATGATATTACCATCTTCACTTTTTCCGACTTGTACTTTCATATCCCAGATATCGCCTTCATCAACGTATATCAATCCGTATCCCCAATACCAGACATTGCTGTCTGTTTTCTGGACGAAATGCAAACCGGTTGTCTCAGTGAATAACCGCAAAACATCGCTCATGATCTGCGTTGGCTGATGATAAAACTCCTCCCCGTTAGTTTGAAGAACAGAGAGGTCGTCTGCTCTCGAAATTTCTCCATCAAAACAGTTGATTCCTAAAAACACTCCGCTTCCATATCCCCATGACCAAACAGTATTGTCAGTTTTTAAAACGAAAAGACTATTGTCACTGCATTCCATTTGTTTGACATTTTCCATAACTAAAACCGGAGTTGTCACATATTGCGGATAATCAGCAGTATTCATCTGGAAATCCTCACCCGTTAACAATAAATCGTGATAATTTTCCCCGGATGCATATAATTGATTGTCTTTTGTCAGATAAAATGTGGTCGATGTAGTCATCCAAGCTTTTATGACATTTTTAGCTATTTTATATGGCTCTGATACCCAACAATCTTGTGTTTTTAAATCAAGATCTCCGTGTTCGCCATTGCCGCATTGTCCGTATTCGTTGTTTCCATAACTCCATAATGTATCGTCATTTTTGAGAAATACTACAGTTGAATTCACGTCTGAACTTGAAGTAATTATTTCTTTAACATTGTCCAATATTTTTTGGGGTTTTTCATAAATTTCCGCTTTTGTGTTGATTATAAAAGACCAAACGCTACCATCATTTTTCAATGCAAAAAACTTACATCCGATGGCAAAATCACTTACTTCTGTCAAGACCAGTTCACCAATATCTTCATATGATTTCCCCGATAAAAAGGCTTCTCTTTCCGGAATTGTATATAATTCACCATCCCTTGTCAGGTATAAAGTCCCGTAAAACTTTACAACATTTTCTCTGATGATATGCGGCGTACAGGAATCATTTTCAACCCGATTCCCCCATTCAATCAATTCCCCGTTTATTGTCAATGCTCTGTTACCCTGACCTCCCGAAGTGATCTCCGTATAAATTTCCGTCGGGATATTGTTATATGTTACTTCTGTTCCTTGACCTAAAGAATTCCCAACATAACCGGAAGCAGCGCCTAAATTGCGTTCATCGAATCCAAAGGTTAATAAATTACCTTTTTGATCAATAAAGGCTCCATAATTCCAACTGAGATTTATTTCAGGCAATTCCGGTTCAAAGACATCCAATTGTATTGGTTCTCCACTATTGGAACAACCTATTAGTAAAAATATTGCTAATATAAATATCACCGTTTTTTTCATCTGTGACCCTCCAAATAGATCAAAAACACATCCCGCGCGTCGGAGTGTATCCGACGCGCGGTTTCATTCCTTACGGCTTAATATCCGTAACCATATTCCCAAACACCAATACAAGCCTCAGCATCCGAATACATATAATACGCAGGACCAGTCACAGAAGCAAAAACCGATCCACTCATTGCCATATCAGTATCATAATCATAACCTGAATGGAACTTATCTGTTACAGATGCATAACAGTGAAGTGGTTGATTGCTTTCCGCAGTAACCCATACTGAGCGCCAATACATTAAAGTGCCTGATACGATATAGTTATATCCTTGCCCACTGATCGCAGCACTCGTCGGAATGACAGCCAACGACGCTACCATGACAACCGCCATCAGGACGATCAAATATTTGCGTAACTTTTTAAACATTCTTATTTCCTCCTTGATAAATTTTACCATATCCAACACAATCGGTCAACGCCGCTGTGCTAAATATTTTTCAATTCACAGGCGGACGATACCGGCTTTCGATGACCTGTCTTCATCGGAAAGCCGGTCATACAATCTCCATCAGCACTTCCCGCTCGAGCCCTGTTGCTCTGCGCACCTGAAAGTCACGCTGCGGCCGACAGGCAACATTTTGTCGATCCTTTTTTAATACGTCATCTTCTTCGGTTTGATCAGAACCATTTCTGATGATAATTATACGCAATATACAAAATATTTGCAACATCCTGTCAAGTATTTTTTTCCATATCCCCATCGCAATGGGATGTTTATTCGGTTTGGCACAGCCAAATTAGCGTTTTGCTAATAACGCAAAAGAATAAACTCCTTATTTAAAATTTATTTTTAAATTTCCCTCGTCTTTCATCGTTGATTTTATTGCGAATTCGCTTTAATTCATATATGATCTCCTAAGTTTTAAGGTTTAAACACTTTCAATTGCCGCTCCTCTGCGCTGTTTCAGAGATAGTTGGTATACGTTGTATTGTATGAAACCATTATACCTTTTTTTGGAATGTTTACAATGCCTTTTGCGCAAACGATATAAAAATGTGCGCAAACGACATATATTTACAAAAACTTGAGTTTTGGCACAAAAAAACCGACGGTTTCCCGCCGGCCTTTGTCATTCTGAGTGAAGCCAACCAACGCCTTTGGTTGGCGAAATCGAAGAATCTCGTACTGTAGAAGCTTTTAATCTCCCGTCAATACTCCGCCACACCCGTGTAGACGAGTTTGGTATCTCCGGTTAATGTGATGCCCTCGTCGGTGTAGTTGACGACCAGATCGCCGCCGCGCAGCTTGACCGTGATGTCTTCGCCCTTGGCGCAGAAGCCGTTTTCAACCGCCGCCACGACCGCCGCACAAGCGCCCGTACCGCAGGCCATGGTCTCGCCGTTGCCGCGCTCATAGACCCGCATCTTGATCGTACTCTTGTTGACCACGCGGATAAATTCGGTGTTCACGCGCTCGGGGAAGATCGGGGCATTTTCAAACTGCGGGCCCACGGTCTCGATGTCAACGCCGTCCACCCTGTCGCAGAACACCACGCAGTGCGGGTTGCCGACGTTCACACAGGTGATCCGATAATCTTTCCCGCCGATTTCAACGGGATAATCAATCACCTTTTCGGCTTTGATCGTGGTCGGAATATTTTTTGCAATAAGATCGGCCTTGCCCATCTCGACGCTTGCATAAGTCACTTTGTTGTTGCGCGCATAGAGTTTCAGGTGCCGGATGCCGCTTGCGGTCTCGACGGTCGCGGTGTCGCGGCCGATAAAGCCGTTGTCATACAGGTATTTCCCGACCGAGCGGATGCTGTTTCCCGCCATCCGGCCTTCGGAGCCGTCACGGTTGAAAATGCGCATCTTCGCGTCGGCTGCTTTCGATTTCTCAATCAGCACCAATCCGTCGCCGCCCACGCCATAATGCCGGTCGCACAGGTCGATGCACAGCGATTCGGGACAGGTGATATGCCCGTCGAAGTTGTCGATAAAGATATAGTCGTCGCCGGTGCCCTGCATCTTCATGAATTTGGTCTTTTCCTTGTCACGGCGCATGTGGTTGATGTCGACCAGTTCCGTATTGCCCAGATTGAAACGGCTGCGGATGATGTCGGCGGCTGCGTTCGCGGTATCAAGCGACGTGAAGCACGGAATCGACAGCAGCAGCGCTTTTCGGCTGAGCGCGATAAAGTCCTCCACGCTCTCGTCCATCAGCGCGCCGGTGTAGACCACAAAGCTGATCTTTCCGCTCTCGAGCAGGTCGAAAGCGTCTTTTTTAACATTATTCACCGTGACGACGTCAATACCGAGGTTCCGAATGGCCTCTGCGGTGTCGGCGGTGGCGTAGATTTCAAACTTGAGGTCGTCGAGTTTTTTGGCCAATGAAACAATCTCGAAACGGTCATGCACATCGACACTGATAAACACGCCCATGGGTTTTCCGGGCGCGGGTGCTTTCAGGCGTTTGCCCGAGGCTGCGATGCCCTTGAATAGCGCTTCGTTCAGCGTTTTTCCGATGCCCAGCACCTCACCGGTACTCTTCATCTCCGGGCCGAGATAGGAGTTCGCGTCGGCCAGTTTTTCAAATGAGAACACCGGCACCTTGACGGCGAAATACGGCGGAATCCGATAGAGGCCGATGCCATACCCGAGCGAAGCCAGTTCCTTTCCGACCATGACTTTGGAAGCCAGATCGGTCATCGGCACGCCGGTCACCTTGCTGATATACGGCACGGTGCGCGATGCGCGCGGGTTGACCTCGATGACGTAGAGTTCGCCCTCGCTGATTAAATACTGAATATTGACAAGCCCCTTGGTGCCGAGCGCCAGCGCCAGTTTTGTCGAACAGTCGATAATGGTCATCATCATCTTGTCGCTGATGCTGTATGGCGGATAGACCGCAATCGAGTCACCGCTGTGCACGCCGGCCCGCTCGATATGTTCCATAATACCGGGGATCAACACGTCATGTCCGTCGGAAATGACATCAACCTCTAATTCGGTCCCCAGCATGTATTTGTCGACTAAAACAGGATTGTCGATACCCTGCGCCAAAATCCGCTCCATATAGATGCGGACCTCGCCGTCGTTATGAACGATTTTCATGTTCTGCCCGCCGATGACATAGGACGGGCGCAATAAAACCGGATAGCCCAGCTCGTTCGCCGCATTCAATGCCTCTTCGAACGTGTCGACGCCGAAACCCTTGGGTCTGCGGATGCCGAACTGCTCCAGCAGCGCGTCAAACCGCTCACGGTCCTCCGCGATGTCGATGCCCTCTGCGGAGGTGCCCAGAATATTCACATGATTCTGATCTAAAAATTTTGTTAACTTAATGGCCGTCTGCCCGCCGAATGCCACCACCACGCCCTCGGGCTGTTCGACCTTGATGATGTTCATCACGTCCTCGGGCGACAGCGGTTCAAAATACAGCCGGTCGGCGGTATCGTAGTCGGTCGAGACGGTCTCCGGGTTGTTGTTGATGATGACCACGTCGTAGCCCATTTCTTTGAGCGCCCAGACACAGTGCACCGACGAATAGTCGAACTCGATACCCTGCCCGATGCGAATCGGCCCCGAACCCAAAACGATGACGACGGGTTTTCCCGAACGTTTAAATGGCCTTGCCTCACAAGACGCGCCGCAGGTTGAGTAAAAATACGGCGTCTCGGCGTCGAATTCCGCGCCGCAGGTATCGACCATCTTGTAGGCGAAATCGCAGCTCCACGGCAGCGTTTTCATCCCCGAAAGCCGGGCAAGCGCTTTGTCGGTGTAGCCGAATTTCTTTCCGGTCAAATATGTTTCTTCATCCAAACCGGATTTTGCGATCTGTGCCTCGTAATCGGCCAGTTTCGCCATTTTATACAAAAACCACTTATCGATTTTGGTAATATCATTGATCTCGTCGACCGATATGCCTGCTTTCAGCGCCTCAAACACCGTAAACAGCCGGTAATCGTCGACCCGCTTCAGCCGCTCTTTAAGCGGCTCTTTGTAAATCGGCGGCGCGTTCAGCGTGTCCAGTGAGATTTCCGCGCCTCTGACGGCTTTCATCAGCGCCATCTCAAAAGTCGGTGCAATCGACATGACCTCGCCGGTGGCCTTCATCTGGGTGCCGAGTTTGCGCGAAGAGCCGAAGAACTTGTCGAACGGCCACTTGGGCAGTTTGACGACCACATAATCGAGCGTCGGCTCGAAGCAGGCGCAGGTTTTTCCCGTGATGTCGTTTTTAATCTCGTCGAGGGTCAGCCCGAGCGCGATTTTGGTCGTGATCTTGGCAATCGGATAACCGGTCGCCTTGGAGGCCAGCGCCGAAGAACGCGACACACGCGGGTTGACCTCGATGACCGCATAGTCGAAGCTGTCGGGATTCAGCGCGAACTGACAGTTGCAGCCGCCGACGATGCCGAGTGCCGAGATGATGTTCAAAGACGCCGAACGCAGCATCTGATATTCTTTATCGGAAAGGGTCAGTGCCGGAGCGACGACGATGCTGTCGCCGGTGTGGACGCCGACCGGGTCAAAGTTTTCCATGCTGCACACCGCAATCACGTTACCGACCGCGTCGCGCATGGTCTCGAACTCAATCTCTTTCCAGCCGTAGATATACCGCTCGACCAGAATTTGATTGATCGGCGAGGCGTCGATGCCGGTCGCCGCAACCGCTTTGAGTTCCTCGGGCGTGTAGGCGACGCCGCCGCCCGTGCCGCCGAGGGTATAGGCGGGTCGGACAATGACCGGATAGCCGATTGTTTCGGCGATCTCCAGTGCGCCGGGTATAGTAGTTGTGATGTCCGATGGGATCACCGGTTCGCCGATGGCCTCCATGGTCTCTTTAAAGAGCTCTCTGTCCTCGGCCTTTTTAATGGCCTCGACATTGGTGCCGATCAGCCGCACATTATGCTTTGCCAAAAATCCGTCGCTCTCCAATTGCATCGAGAGCGTCAGACCGGTCTGCCCGCCGAGTCCGGCAAGCAGCGCATCGGGTTTTTCTTTTATAATAATGCGCTTCAGCGTCTCAACGTTGAGCGGTTCGAGGTAAATTTCATCAGCCAGCGCGTTGTCGGTCATGATCGTTGCGGGGTTGGAGTTGACCAACACCACGTTGACGCCGGCCTCTTTCAGCACCCGGCAGGCCTGCGCGCCGGCATAGTCAAATTCGGCCGCCTGCCCGATCACAATCGGACCGGAGCCGATCATCAAAACTTTTTGAATGGTTTTATCAAAAGGCATTATTGTTTACCTCCCATCAGTTCGCAGAACCGGTCGAACAAAAACGCCGTATCATGCGGACCCGAAGAGGCCTCGGGATGAAACTGCACCGTGAACGCTTTCCCCTCGGGATAATTGACGCCCTCGCAGGTGCCGTCGTTGGCGTTGGCAAAACTGATGACGCCGTTTTTCACCGTATCGGAGACAACCGCGTAGCCGTGATTCTGACTGGTGATATAGGTCCTTGTCCCGAGCAGGTCGCGCACCGGCTGGTTGACGCCGCGGTGGCCGTATTTGAGCTTCATGGTCTTACCGCCTTGGCTGAGCGCCAGCAACTGATGCCCCAGACAGATGCCGAAAATCGGCACTTTCCCGTATAATTTACTTAATTCATCGATGATTTCAACATTTTCCGCAGGATCGCCCGGGCCGTTCGACAGCATTACGCCGTCGGGTTTCAGCGCCAAAATCTCTTCGGCTTTCAGATAGGATGGCACGACGGTCACCGCACAGCCGCGTTTGCGCAGCTCACGGATGATGTTGTGTTTTGCGCCGTAATCGGCCAAAACGACTTTATATTTGGTCTCGCCCTGCGCCGGAAATTCCTCGATTTTGTCGCAGGTGACGCTTTTCACCGCATCGACGATCAGATAATTTTTAGCACCGGTCAGGTCTTTCGGAACCTCGTCGCGGAGCATCGCGTTCATCACGCCGTGCTCACGGATAATCTTGGTGATTTCGCGGGTATCCAGGCCATAAATCCCCGGAATGCCGTTCTTTTTCAAAAAAGCGTCCAGATCATACTGGGCGCGGAAATTGGACGGCGTGTCGCACCACTCGTGCACGACATATCCTTTGACGCAGCATTTGCCCTCAAAATCGGCCTCGATGATGCCGTAGTTGCCGATCAGCGGGAAGGTCTGCAATACAATTTGTCCGTAATAACTCGGGTCGGTCAGCGTCTCGATATAGCCGCACATGCCGGTCGTGAAGACCAACTCGCCCGTGCAGCCCGTATCCGCGCCGAACCCGATGCCCTCAAAGGTCGTTCCGTCGTCCAGTACCAAAAATCTTTTTCCCATGTTGTTTCCTTTTCGTTCTTTTTGTCTAACCCAATGTCGCCGCCATCACGGCCTTGATTGTGTGCATGCGGTTTTCCGCTTCGGCAAAGACCACCGATTGTTTTCCCTCGAATACGGCGTCGGTGACCTCCATGCAGTCCCGCGAAAATTTTTCACCCATTTCCTTGCCGATCTGGGTCTTCAGGTCGTGATAGGCCGGCAGGCAGTGCATAAAAATCGCCTTTTCCCCTGCATTTGCCATGATCGTCTCATTGACTTGATAAGGTGCGAGATCGTTCACACGCTCCTGCCAAACCGCGATCGGCTCGCCCATCGAAACCCACACATCGGTATACAGCACGTCCGCGCCCTTAGTCGCTTTCATCGGGTCGGTCTCGAATTTAAGCGTTGCGCCGCTCTGTTTGGCAATTTCTTCGCAGGTCTTAATTAACGCCGGGTCGGGGAAGTAGTTCGCGGGCGCGCAGAGGGTGCAGTCAAGCCCCATCTTGGCGCAGCCGACCAACAGCGAGTTACCCATATTATAACGCGCATCGCCCATATAGACAAGGTGAATTCCCTTCAAATGCCCGAAATTTTCTTGGATCGTCAGAAAGTCGGCCAGAATCTGCGTCGGGTGGAATTCGTTGGTCAGCCCGTTCCAGACCGGCACATCGGCGTATTTCGCCAGTTCTTCAACGATCTCCTGCCCATAGCCGCGGTATTCAATGCCGTCGAACATGCCCGCAAGCACCCGCGCGGTATCGGCAATGCTCTCTTTTTTGCCGATCTGCGAACCCGACGGGTCGAGATAGGTCACGCCCATGCCGAGATCACGCGCGGCCACTTCGAAAGCACAGCGTGTGCGGGTGCTGGTCTTTTCAAAAATCAGCGCAATATTTTTACCCTCGCAGAGCTTATGCGAAATCCCGGCCTTTTTCTGCGTCTTCAATTGCGCCGCCAGTTCAATCAGCCCGCCGATCTCCTCCGCCGACAAGTCCAGCAGCTTCAAAAAGTCCTTTCCTTTTAAGTTCATATCGCAATCTCCTTTATCATTATGTTGTCGGACACACCGTATCCTGTAGGGGTCGGCATCCCTGACGACCCGTTCTCATTGAAAATATGGTGTGATTCGGATATTCAAAGCCGCTTTACGCGGCTTTCGGGGCGGCATGGAAACCGCCCCCTACAACGCGGTTCTTATCCCGCGCAGACCTCTTTGATCATTGTAACAGCTTTTTCTAATATTGTCATCGGGATATTCAATGCCGGCAGCAGACGAACCTTCTTTTTGGCCGTCAGCGGCAGCACCCCGCGTGAAATGCATTCGTTCACCACGGCTTTCGCATCCTTTTCGGTCACGATTCCGAGCATCAGCCCCATGCCATCCACGCCCGCGATGCCCTTTGCGCCGGAGAGTTCTTTGCGGATATATTCGCCCTTTTCGCGCACTTCAGCCAGCAGTTTTTCGTCGAGTCGGTCTAAAATGCTGATCGCACCCGCACAGCTGACCGGATTTCCACCGAACGTCGACCCGTGACTGCCCGGCGTGAAAATATCCTTAACCTTTTCGCCCAAAATCGCCGCACCGATCGGCAGCCCGCCGCCGAGTCCCTTCGCGGTCGTGATGATGTCCGGCTCGATGCCGTAATTCATATACCCGAACAATTGCCCTGTGCGGCCGTTTCCGGTCTGCACCTCGTCAACAATCAGTAAAATATCGTTTTCCTGCGCAAGTTTCGCGATACTTTTCACGTATTCCGGTGTCAGCACGATCACGCCGCCTTCGCCTTGAATCACTTCAATCATAATCGCCGCGACCTTGTTTTCGGCGACTTTTTGCTTCATATCTTCAAGATTTCCGGCTTCGGCATGCACAAATCCCGGGGTCAGCGGTTGATAAAGTTCGTGAAAATAGTCCTGTCCGGTCGCCGCCAGCGTGGTCAATGTCCGCCCGTGAAAACTGTTTTTCAGCGTGATGATGGTATAGCAGTCCGCGCCCTTTTTCTCAGCGGCGTATTTGCGCGCGGCCTTGATGGCGCACTCGTTGGCCTCCGCGCCCGAGTTGCCGAAAAATACCTTTTTCATACCCGTACGCTCGCAGAGCTTCTGCGCAAGCGTCACATACGGCGCGGTATAGTATAAATTCGAAGTGTGCTGAAACGCGTTCAGCTGCGCGGTGACGGCGGCAATCCAAGCGTCGTCCGAAAACCCGAATGTATTGACGGCGATCCCGCCGCCCATGTCGATATATTCCTTGCCGTTTTCATCCCAAACCAGCGATCCCTTGCCCTTTACGATCTGCACGGGAAACCGCGCATAGGTATCGGCCACATATTGATGATCTAAATTAAAAATATCGTTCATAAGAATTCCTCCCCGATAATGTAGGGAACGGTCTTGACCGTTCCGCGGCGAAGTCGCTATCGGAAAACCATATATGGGTTTCCGCGTCACAAACGCGAAGCAGAACCTGCGATTCGTTCGCTGCGGAGCCGCGTTGCCATTCTTTGTGCGTTCTTTCGGATTTTATCATCGAACTGTATTCGAGACGGAACGGTCAAGACCGTTCCCTACAATATTATTTAAAACTTCACCTTGAACATTGTTCCTATTCCTTCATCGGTCAATGTCTCAATCAAAATCGCATGCGGGATACGCCCGTCAATGATGAACACCTTTTTCACGCCCCACTTGATGGCGTCGGTGCAGCACTCGACTTTCGGAATCATGCCGCCGCAGATCGTACCGTCGGCGACCAGCGCTTCGGCTTCATCAAGCGTGATTTTATGAATCAACGTCGAAGGGTCGTCTTTATCTTTCAAAATACCGCTGGTGTCGGTCATCGAAATCAAACTCTCGGCCTCGAGCGCTCCGGCGATTTTCGCGGCGGCGGTGTCGGCGTTGATGTTGTAGACATTGCCCTTTTTATCGCACCCAATGGTTGAAATCACCGGGATATACCCCTTTTCGAGCACATCGAGAATCGGCTTGACGTTGACGTTGGTGATTGTGCCGACGAATCCGAGCCGCTCATCCTTCATCTCGGCCTCAATCATATGCCCGTCGATGCCCGAAAGTCCGATGGCCTGCCCGTTCTTGTTTTCGATCAAATGTACAAGATTTTTGTTAATTTTGCCCGCAAGCACCATCTGGGCGACTTCGACGGTCTCCTTGTCGGTAACCCGCAAGCCGTCGACAAATTCGCTCTTTTTGCCCATTTTTGAAAGCACTTCGGTGATTTCGGGGCCGCCGCCGTGCACCAGCACGACCTTGACGCCGATCAGTGACATCAGCACGATATCCTGCATCACCGAGTCCTTGAGTTCCTCGTTGATCATGGCGTTTCCGCCGTATTTAACCACGACAATCTTGTTGTTGTATTTCTGAATATACGGCAGTGCGTGCACCAGAATGCTGGCCCGCTCGGCGTTTGAAATATCCATCATATCCATCCTTTCGCTCTCCTCAAGTCCTGTAATCGCCGTTGATTTTAACGTAATCATAAGTCAAATCGCAGCCCCACGCAGTCGCCGCACCCTGACCGTCATGTAAGTCGATGTCTATTGTAACTTCGTTTTCAAGTAAAATCTTTTTCGCGGTTTCTTCGGAAAAATCCACGCCCGCGCCGTTTTTGCAGACCGTGATTGTTCCGGCTTTCGAGTAAAACGCCACTTCGACTTTATTCACATCGATATCAGCCTTGCTGTATCCGAGCGCACAAAGCACCCGTCCCCAGTTCGCGTCCGCCCCGAACATCGCTGCTTTGGTCAGCGAGGAGCAGATCACCGCTTTCGCCGCGGTTTTCGCGTTCTTCTCGTCTTTTGCGCCGGAGACAACGCACTCAATCAGCTTAGTTGCACCCTCGCCGTCGCCCGCGATGTGTTTGCATAAATAAACCGTTACGGTGTTCAACGCTTTCATAAAAATCTCGAAATCCGCACCCGCTTCGGTGATCTCCGGATTGCCCGCCATGCCGTTGGCCAGAATCGTGACCATGTCGTTGGTCGAAGTGTCGCCGTCGACGCTGACCATGTTAAACGTGCTCTGGATATCGCTGGAGAGCGCTTTTTGCAGCATCGCGCTCGAAACCGCACAGTCGGTCGTGATAAAAACCAGCATCGTCGCCATGTCGGGATGAATCATGCCCGAACCCTTGGCGATACCGCCGATTTTGCATTCTTTCCCGCCGATTGTAAAGCTGACCGCAATCTGTTTTAATTTCGTATCGGTGGTCATAATGCCCTCTGCGGCCTGTTCGCTGTTGTTGCCGAGTGAATTCACCAGCGCCGGAATACCGTTTTGAATCGGCTCGATGGGCAGCGGCTGCCCGATCACGCCGGTCGAGGCGACGACCACGTCCGACGGATTTATTTTTAAAGCGTCTGCCAGCAGATCGCTCATCTTTTCGGCGATCTCGATACCGTCGGCGTTGCAGGTGTTGGCGTTTCCGCTGTTACAGAGTATCGCCTGCGCCATACCGTCCGAGAGATGCGCTTTGGTCACAACCAGTGGTGCACCTTTGACCAAATTGGTGGTATAAACCGAAGCCGCACTCGCCTTGACCTCGCTGAAAATCAGCGCCAAATCCCGCTTGCTCTTATTTTTCCGAATCCCGCAGTGGATGCCGCCGGCTAAAAAACCCTTTGCCGCACAGACCCCGCCGTCAATGATTTTAATTATATCTTGCTTCATTTCAGTTGCCTTCCTCTTGTAGAATTCGGGACGTTTTGACCGCTTTGGCGTAGCCAAATTTGCGTCTTTCTATTTGACGCAAAAGGTTAAAACTCCCCTTTGAAAAATGAAATTTTTCAAATTTCTAACCCTTCCGTTTCATCTTTTCCGAGTAAAATGTTCAAACATTGAATCGCCGCGCCCGATGCGCCTTTGCCGAGATTGTCATATCGCGCGGTCAAAATGATCTGCTCGCCGTTTCCGAACACCGAGACCTCCATACCGTCTTTCCCCGATAGCCCCGCCGCCGATAAAAACCCGTCTTCATTGTTTTCGGTGTATCCGACCACCGGCCCGGCGTATTTTTCGGAATAGAGATTTTTAATGGTCTCAATGCTTGCACCCTTTTGCAGATCGGAGACAAACAGCGGCACCGTGACCAGCATTCCGCTGTAAAAGTTTGATACAATCGGGCAGAACACCGGTGCGTTAGTTAATCCGGAAATGATCTTCATCTCGGGCAGGTGTTTATGACCCTGCGATAGCCCGTATTCGCGCGGTGCTTTTAAAAACGCGTTTTCTTCGGTCTCATATTGCGCGATCATCTTTTTACCGCCGCCGCTGTATCCGGTGACCGCGTGGCAGGAAAGATGCGCGTCTTTCGATAAAATTCCCACATCGATTAACGGCTTGACCAGTGCTAAAAACCCGCTGGGATAACAACCCGGAACTGCGATCCGCTTGGTCATTTTCAATTCGCTTCGCAGCTGATCCGACAATTCGGGGAATCCGTAAGTCCATCCGGCGGCGGTGCGGTGTGCGGTCGAAGTGTCGAGTACGACGGTATTCGGGTTTTCGATCATGCCGACCGCTTCAATCGCCGCGGCGTCGGGCAGGCACAAAAAAGCCGCATCGGCGCTGTTCAACGCCTTTTTCCGGCTCGCCGCGTCTTTTCTCTCGGCTTCCGACAGCAAAATCAGCTCGAGATCGGCTCTTTTGGAAAGCCGCTCGACGATCCGCAGTCCGGTCGTTCCGACGCTGCCGTCGATAAAAATTTTGGTCTTACCCTTCCCCATCATTGCGCCTCCGTGCATCGCTTCCGGATTCAAACCGGTTATAATGTATAATTATACATTTAAATGAATATTTGTCAACACTTTATGCAATATTTATTTTAATATTTGCATAATTTGATCTAATCATACAAAAACAGAGGCGGTATTGAATCCCGACCCTGTTTTTATAACGGTTATTCTGTTTTTGCTTCGGCGGGTTTTTCAGCCAGCCGCCCGTATAAATCGTTCCACTCGAAATATTTCGCAGGCGAAAGCTCCAAGACCTGATCGCGGGTGAAGCGGCAGAACCAGTTGTCTCCGCCTTCGACGCCCGGCACGTTGACGCGGGTATCGGCACCGTAATGCAGTAAATCCTGAATCGGGAAAATCACGACGCCGGCGCAGGATTGGCACATTTCGCGTAAAATCGTGTCGTAGTGGTTGTCCCAGTCGTCGCGCGGGATCTCGAAATAGTCCATGATATGATTTCGATTCTGCGGATCCTGTTCCCACATAAACCCGAGCAGCGTGTTGTTGTCGTGGGTACCGGTGTAAGCGATGCAGTTTTGAATATAGTTATGCGGCAGATGGGGCGATTTCTTATCGCCCAAAAAGGCGAACTGCAATACCCGCATACCCGGAAATCCCGACGCCGCAAGCAATTTTTCGACGTCTTCGCCCAAATCGCCCAAATCCTCGGCAATCAATCGGCATTCCCCGGCCGCCTGTTCCATTTTTTGAACGAATTCCAACCCCGGGCCTTTCATCCATTTGCCCTCACGGGCGGTCTCGGCGCCGGCGGGAATGCTCCAATACGACGCAAATCCCCGGAAATGATCGAACCGTAGTCCGTCGAACAAGTCCGCCGAGTGGGCGATGCGCTCCGACCACCAGGCGAAGCCGTCTTTTTTCATGCTGTCCCAGTCGTAGAGCGGGTTTTTCCACAGCTGCCCGTCTTTGGCGAAATAGTCCGGCGGAACCCCCGCAATACATTTCGGGTTGCCGTCGGATTTGAGCAGAAACTGTTTTTGGTTGGCCCAGACGTCGCAGCTGTCATGGTCGACGTAGATCGGCAGGTCGCCCAGAATTTTTACACCGCGCTTGTTGGCGTAGGCCTTCAGATCGGCCCACTGCATAAAAAATTCGCTCTGCACAAACCGCCAGAATTTCAAATCCTCTTTGCGCGGTTCGCTGACTTTCCACTTATTCCAAACCGGATAACTGCCGTCGGAAAGCTGATTCGCATCGCGCAGCGCCATGAACTCGGCGACTTTCGCCACCTGCGGATGTGCGGCTAAAAACGCATCCCGTGCTTTTTCGTCTTCTGTTTGCACGCGGGAAGCCGCTAGCCGCAGCAGCGCAAGGCGTTCTTTTCCGAGCCGCTCGTATTCGCAGCGCCACGGGCTGTTTTGCCGCGCATATTCGGCCTCCTCAACGCCCAGAAGCCCTTTTGCGCAAAGAATGTCCAAACTGATGAAATACGGATTTCCGCCAAACGCCGCCGGGGATTTATAAGGCGAATAGAATCGGTCGGTCATGCAAAACGGCAGCACCTGCCACCAGGAAAACCCGCCGGCTTCCAAAAAGTCCACGAATTCACGGGCCGACGGCCCGAAATCCCCGCAGCCGTATTCGCCCCACAGGGAAAACACGGGCATCAAAACGCCGCTGCTGCGTTCCAACATGACAAAACGCCTCCTTTATTTAATACAAATCAAGTTTGGGATGTTTGATCCGTCAATAAAGCGCGGATTTGATGATGCAGTTGAAAATAGGGTCAAACTCCTTAGCTTGAAAATTTTATTTTCAAGCTTTTTTACCCTTCTACAATCGCGATGCCCGCCGAAGCGCCGATCCGGTCGGCTCCGGCCTCGATCAGCGCCACAGCATCGACCTTGGTGCGAATGCCGCCGGACGCCTTAATTTTAACGTTTCCGGTGATGTTCGCTTTGATCAGTTTCACATCCTCAACCGTCGCCGCGCCCTGCGTCATTCCGGTGCAGGTTTTGACGAACGACGCGCCCGCCTCGCAGCAGAGCTTGGTGGCGCGCACTTTCTGTTCGTCGTCGAGCAGGCCTGTCTCGATGATGACTTTGACGACCCGACCGCCCGCGCAGCCGACGATGGCCTTGATCTCGCCGCGCACATAGTCGTTGTCGCCGTCAATCAGCGCCGCCGAGTTGATGACCATGTCAAGTTCATCCGCGCCGTCCGCGATGGCTTTTTTCGCTTCGGCGACTTTGATATCGGTGGTGTTGGCGCCCAGCGGGAATCCGATCACGGTACAAACCGCAACGCCGCTGCCGGTGAGCAGTTTTTTGCACAGCGGAACGTAGCAGGGATTGACGCAGACCGAAGCGAACTGATATTGTTTGGCCTCGGCGCAGAGTTTTTCAATCGCCGCATGTGTGGTGGTCGGTTTCAACGCGGTGTGGTCAATGTAAGTGTTTAACGGTCGCATAAAGCACCCCTTTATTTAAGTGTAGGGAACGGTCTTGACCGTTCCGCCGGAAGGATTTTTATATGAAGATTTCCGTCCTATAAAATCCGTGAATTTAATGATCTTTTCGTATGTGAAATACCCACCGGAACGGTCAAGACCGTTCCCTACAATAAAAAATTTACAGCTTTCCCTCGTGCCTTAAATAATTGAACGCGCCCATATTCTGCGTTAAATCATTATTCGAAAATCCCGTTTTCGGCGACTCGAACAGGGTCTTGCCTTTGTAATCAAACCGCGACAGCATCATCGCGCTGTATTCTTTGTCCGCAATTACCGTCAACAGTGCATCAGTCGTAAAATCACTGTAACTGATCTTTCCCGCTTCGAAACTGTAGGTCGGGCGGTGCTTGTAGTCGCCGTAGCCGTATTTCTCGTCCAGTTTCATGCCGATCGCATATTTTTTGCCGCCGACTGTAATCTTAAACTCGACCGCGTTGCCGTTCACCAGCTTGCAGGAGGCCGATTTGATGATCTTGTCGTTGCATTTTTCATCTTCAGCGCCGTCTTCAGGCAACAGCAGCGTGACAAAATGCACATATTCACCCTCCCCAAGATATTCGCTGAAATACTGTGTCAGCGCGTATTGATTGTCGTCGTAGTTACGACGCAGCTTCTCCAGAGAGACCTTTAGGTCGTCGCGCACAAATGCCAGCCGCAGTTTCAGATTCTCGGTGCCCTTCGGCCCCTCGGAACCCTTAAAGGTCTGCTCGATTGTCCAGTCGTTCTCGCCGCATTTTAAAATCTTGCCGCCGAACCACATCTGCCCGAGTGTGTATTCATAGACCTGCTTGGCTTTTATCGAGTCGATGACCGCGAATCCGCCGGTCGGGAAATGAATGACCGTGCGATCGTACACCGTGCGGTGATGCGGATCGTCCATGCGGGTGCGCCCGATCTCGAGGCCCAGCATCTCCTGATAGAAAACTTTCTCGGTCACGACTTTCAGATAAGCGCCCAGATCCTCTGCGTATTCCAAAAAGCCCTTTTCGCGGAACATGCGCCCGTTGCGCATAACCACTTTATTGTGATAAAAATCGGCCCGGAATGCGCCGTGGTCGACGATCGCATCGCGGTATCCGCCGTCGCACAGCAGCGGCTTGTCCCGATAAAAATAACTGGTAATCGTATTCTCATCGGCATGTCCGTGGTGGACTTTTTCGGCGGGTGCGGGAATCGTGCTGTACATATTCTGCCGCGCCAGAAGCGCATAATTACCCTCGTCGCGGTAGTTGAGCATCAGATATTCATTATTTTCATCCTGGCCGCGCCAGACCAGCTTTTTGCCCACGAGATCCTCGATGACTTCACCGGATAAATAGTCGGGCTTGACCGGCTTGATCTTGGTGTCTGCCATATCGGCCGCCAGTGCATACGAACGCGCAAGCCATCCGCCGACGACGCCCTTGCCGTAATATTTCTTACCCCAGTCGAGGAATTTCATCACCGCGTACTTCACGCAGCCGTCATTAAAACTTGCCGCAGCCCACTCCAAAAAGCCGATCGAGAGCGCCGGGCAGCCCCAGTCGCGCAGTTTTGCGTCACCGTAATCGGGAACACTGCCCTCCGGGGTTTGAATGTGCGTGAAATAGGTGGCGTAATAATGCATGATCGTGTCCGTGCGGAAGTTGCGGATGTTGTTTTCGTGCAGATATTCCGCGACGCAGATGTACCACACCCCGTTATAAAGTGTCGTGTCCTCCATGTTCCAGCGGCCGATGGAGTCCTCGGCGCAGAACCGCGCCAGATCGCCGGCTTCTTTGGCCAGATAACTGTTCGGATAAAGCCGCGCAAAACGCGAAAGCGTGATTACGCGCAGCACGCAGCGGTTGAACGGGCCCCATTCGGGCAGTTTCATCGCAAAGCGCGCGGTCGCTTCCCAGACCGGCTGCATTCTCTGATAAAGCTTGTCGCTCATCTGACCGGTCTCGCGCAATATCAAACAGCCCTTGGAAAACGGGCCGCCCGCAAACGCCGCTTCGATAAACTGAAGCCCGTCGATATCATCAACGGAAAGCTTGAATTTTTTATTGACATATTCGTAGATATCCGCAATCCGCCCGATCAATGCCAGGGCGATCTCGGCATATTCCGTTTTTTTCGTGTGTTTATAGACCTCGGCTGCCGATTGAATGGCATAGCCGTACTGCACTTTTCCGAAAACCTGTGTCAGCGTCGTTGTGGCGCTGTTGCCGGAAGAGTCGGTGTTGATGCCCTCGACGACCGACATATAGTCGAAGTCCTTCTGATCCGCCCAGAACTTGTCGGCGAATTTTTTCATCAAGTCGACATAGGTCTTGGCGGTAGTAATGTTCATTCCCTCGAATTTCATGGTTGTGACCTTCCTTCCTTACCGGGTCGGAAGCTTTGGGGTGCACAGTCCTGACTGCCCAAAAGCCCAAAACTCCCTATTTGAAAATTTTATTTTTCAAATTTCCTCCGCGGTTAATGGTGTTTTAGGCGTATTTCTTTGCGCCGCAGTCATTATACCACACCCCGCTGGAATGCACAATTAAAATTCACAGAACATTTTGTGTTTTTATATTTATTTTATAAGATTCTATTTATTTTCCCCGCGTTTTTTCGCAAGTCGAGGAAATTCTGCAAAATCACGGCGGCTGCGGCGGCGTCGATGGTCTGCCGGCGTTTTTGAGACCCGTGTTTTCCGGCTTCGTTGTAATAGACGTGCGCGGCAGCAGTCGTGTAACGCTCGTCATAAAGACGCACTTCGATATTGCACCGTTCACCGAGGGATTTGGCGAAATCCCGCGCCCAAGGGGCGAGTTCGCCATCGCCGCCGGTATCGCGCAAAGGCAGGCCGACCACGGCCAATCCCGCACCATATTTGGCAACACATTGTATAGCGGCTTCAAGCACGGCAGCGGCGTCGCTTTTGGCGATCACCTCCGCAGGGCTGGCCAAAATTTCGCCGGGATCGCTGACAGCGACGCCGGTACGGGCTTTTCCGAGATCGAACGCAATAATTTTCATTGTTGTCTTCCCAAACATAAAGTTTTCGTTGACCTTTTCAAAAGGTCACAGGATTCAAAGGGACAGCGTCCCTTTGCCGCGTTTCGCAGAACGCGGAATTCCTTTCTCCATGAAACCTGAGGGGGATTGTCAAGGGGGGCAGGAACGCACCCTTGACGGGGGTTCGGGGGACAGTGTCCCCCCGTCTTGAACCGTAAAATATCCCCCCAAAATATCCACCCCAACTATAACCCATCCCGCCCGTCCTGTCAACTTTATCATGCAAATCCGCCACGGCGCATATCCATTTTCGGGTGGTATGATGTCCGTATTGCAGTTTCTGTCGGAAAAAATCATATGGGGAATCGTACCGGTGTGTGCGTTGTTGGCCGTTGGATTGTGGCTATCGGTCAAGAACCGTTTTTATAACCTCACCGGTCTGATACATGTGCCGAAAATTCTGGCCCGCCAAAGCGGCAAAAAGCTCTCTCCGTTCGAGGTGTTCTCACTCACGACCGGCGGCAAACTCGGTGTCGGCAATATCGTCGGGGTCTCAGCGGCAATTGCGACGGGCGGACCCGGTGCGGTGTTTTGGATGGGTGCGTTTTCGATACTTGGGAGTGCCATCAGTTATGAGGAGTGCCGGTTGGGCGCAAAACTCGGAAGCCCGCCTGCTTATATGCGCAAGCTGGGCCGCCGGAAAACCGCTTATATTTTTACAGGACTGATGTTTTTAATGCAGGCCGTTTTAATGCCCGCCATTCAGGTCAATTCCGCCGCCGTATCTCTTCACGAAAATTTCATGGCCCCTCCCACGTATTTCGGCGCGGTGACGGGCGCGGCCTGCGCGGCACTGTTTTTGGCCTGTACACTGGGCGGCGAAAAACGACTGGCGCGCATCAGTGCAAGAATCCTGCCTCCGGCGGCAATCGCATTTATGTTTCTCTGCATTGCAATCATCGCAGTGAATTATCAAAACATCCCGCAGGTCTTCAACACGATTTTTAAAGGCGCACTCGGAATCGAGGCAGTCGCGGGAGGCGGATTAGGCGCAGCGGCATCGGTCGGTGTGCGTCGCGGTGCATTCAGCTGCGAAGCCGGGTGGGGCATCGCGCCCTATGCAGCGGCAAAAGCCGAAGGCACACCCGAAGAAATCGGGCTGTGCCAGTCGCTCTCGGTGCTGTTTGACACGCTTTTTATGTGCACGCTGACCGGGCTTGCGCTGTTGTGTTCGGGGTGCACCACCGCCGTCGGCGCGGCGGGGACGCTGCTCGGTAAAGGCGGGGGGCTGACGGTATCTCTTCTTGTGGCAGTATTTGCCTTTACAACGATTTTAACCTGTGGTTTCACTGCCGCAGCAAACGTCTCCGGTATAAAACGAGCCATCATTTTTGTCTTCATGGCAGGCGTGATGATCTGTGCGGGAGCCGCCGCCCCCGAAGTCGTCTGGACGTTGTGCGACCTGGCCGGGGGAATCCTTTGCATCATCAATATGTCGGCAGTGGTAAAATTAAAAAGGTTGGGCTCTAAACCACGGAATGCAGAATCGGATGCCCCTATCTGCTCCAACCGCAAATCTTGACTTTATGCATCATATTTTGTATAATAAGCCAAAATAAACCACGTGATATCCATGAGGTGCAAAAAATCGGATGAAGAAGTTTTTCAAAATACCCGGGCTCGTTGTCTGCGATCTGTTTCTGTGCGCTTTTACTACACTGTTTTCGGCAGTTTTAATATTTGAATTCAACTTTAAAGCGGCATTCACCTACCTCACATTGAATACCGCTTATCTTTTCATCTGGCCGACCGTAATCATCTTCAATTTAATCTTCGATTGCTACAGCAATTTGTGGCGGCGATCGGGACTGCTTGACCTGCTCCGGCTGGTTGGATCAAACGCCTGTGCGGCCACGATCTGGGGCATATTAAAGCTGTTTGACGTGGTCAATTTCTCCGGCAGTATTATTGTACTATTCTTCATCCTGAACTTTATGTTTTCGGCTGCTGCGCGTCTGTTGCCGCGCTTTTTGCAGATTATCTCCAGCCGCAGTGTAACCAGAGCAGCCGCCAACCGTACGGTGATTGTCGGAAGCGGCGAGACCGGAACCTATCTGGCGCAGTATTTCATCACCAATCCCGAAAAGGGTTATCTGCCGGTGGCATTCATCGACAATGACCCACAGCTCAAAGACGCATTGATCTGCGGTGTCAAAGTCGCGGGCGGCGATAATCAGCTTCCGGCCATCATTGAGAAATTCGACGTACACACCGTAATGGTTGCCCTTCCGTCCGCGAGCCGCGAAGACCTGCGCCGCATTTACGGATTGGTGCGCAATACCGACGCCGCTTTAAAAATTTACAGCGGCGTACAGGATTATACCGATAAGCTCAATGCAAACCTGCGCAATATCCGCATCGAAGACCTTCTCGGGCGCGACCCGGTCAAAATGAAAAACGGTGAGGCAAAAGCCATGCTTTCGGACGCAACGGTGCTCGTTACAGGCGGCGCAGGCAGCATCGGCAGCGAGCTTTGCCGTCAGATTCTGGCGGCGGGTGCAAGACGCCTGATTGTTTACGATTTCAGCGAGAACGGATTATTTTATATCGGCAACGAGCTGTCCGAGCGGTTCGGGAACAGCCGCTTTATCACAATTCTCGGTTCGATCCGCGATAAAAGCCGTCTCAAAGCCGTGTTTGACGAATACAAGCCGCAGCTGGTCTTTCATGCGGCCGCCCATAAACATGTCCCGATGATGGAGATCAACCCGCTCGAGGCCGTGAAAAACAACATCTTCGGCACACGCAACGTGCTGGCGCAGTGTATTGACTCCGGCGTGAAAAAGTGTGTTTTGATTTCCTCCGATAAAGCCGTCAACCCATCCAACGTCATGGGTGCGACCAAACGCATCTCGGAGCTGCAGTTCATGGATTTTAACCGGCAGAACAAGACCGAATTCTGCGCGGTACGCTTCGGCAACGTCCTCGGTTCCGAAGGCAGTGTCGTTCCGTTTTTCGCCAAGCAAATTGAAAGCGGCGGTCCGGTCACAGTCACCGACCCCGAGATTCGCCGCTATTTTATGACGATCCCCGAAGCCGTTTCGTTGGTGCTACAGGCAGGCGCATTGGCAAAAGGCGGCGAGATTTTTGTGTTGGATATGGGCGAACCCGTAAAAATCAAAGATTTAGCGGAAGACATGATCCGGCTGGCGGGATTGGTGCCGGGACGCGACATCAAGCTCAAATACATCGGTCTGCGCCCGGGTGAAAAGATGTTTGAGGAACTCTCGATGTCTGCCGAAACCGTAGACAAAACCACCCGCGAAAAGATTTTCGTACTGCGCGACAACGAACTCAATCCCGAAGAATTAAAACAATTATTGAAAAAATTAAACGACGCAATTCAAAGCGAAGACCCCGACGCCGCCGAGCGCGAGATCTTCAATTTTCTTCCCACAAATTATCGGAACTAAAAATAATAAAATGTAGGGGCGAACTTTGTTCGCCCGCCGGGTGATTCCGCTCTTACAAAGGACTGTCTACTCACGCTATTATAAATTAAATTCACGGGCGAACGCAGTTCGCCCCTACATATAACAACGATTACATCTCCTTAAAATCCGGAATAAATTCCTCGCCCGAGCAATCCTGCTCCTGAATAAAACCGTCCTCGATCCCGCTTTGAAATAAATATTCCTGCGCCGCTTCGTATTCCGAGGCGGTTAATTTTCTGTCCGGACCGCCGTTCGGCATCGGCGTATACTGCGCCATCAGCGAAAATAATACCTGCCCCGGTTTAAAATGTTCGGCGATAAAATCAATCGCCCGATAGGTGTTCTCCAAATGTCCCGGTAAAATCAAATGCCGGAGGATCACGCCTTTTTGAATCATCCCGTCTTCGCCGAATTTGTAATCCCCGACGAGTTCGTGCATCCTTAAAATCGCCGCTTTTGCGATTTCGGGATAATCCGGCGCATGCGAATACTGCGCCGCGAGTGCCGCATCGGTGTACTTCAAATCGGGCATCCATACGTTTATATACGGCGCAAGTCGCTCCAGCGTCTCGATTTTCTCATACCCGCCGCAGTTATAAACCACCGGCACCGGTAATCCGCCTTTGAGCGATTCGATCACCGCACCGGTAAAATGGGTCGCGGTCACTAAATTGATGTTGTGCACGCCCTGCGCGATCAGGTCCAAATAAACCTGCCGCAGCTGTTCGTTCGTCACCGCTTTTCCCCGATTTGCGCCCCGGCTGATCTCGGCGTTCTGGCAAAAAATACAGCCCAGATTGCAGCCGCAGAAAAAGACCGTGCCGCTGCCTTTTTCGCCGCTGACGCACGGTTCTTCCCAAAAATGTGGTGCCGCCCGAGCGATATGCGCCGTCGTGCCGTACCCGCAGACGCCGTTTCCGGCCTCGGCGGTGCGGACAGCGCCGCAGTTTCGCGGACATTCGCTGCAAATCATGCGATTTCCATTCCCCCGAGCGCCAGCAGGCATTCCTCGGTCGGCGCGTAGCCGTCGGCGGAAAATGCCGAGCCGCCCGGGGTCTTCAGGGTCTGTTCGTCGAGTTCTTTTTTATGGCGGTAATGTGTCTCCAGCACCGCCCAGCCGTCATAACCGGTGTTGTTTAAATACTTCAGTTGGTCTCTGACTCTTGCAATGCCGTCGCCGACGCGCACCGCCTCAATGGCGTTTTCTTTCTTCCGACCGTCCTTGATATGGACGTGCGCGATATACGGCCTGACCGCCAGCATGCCCTCATACGGAATCTCTCCTTCGGGATCCCATACCGAGTTGCCGATGTCCCACAGCGCCCTGAGGTCGGGCGAGTTGACGGCTTTGATAAATTTCGCCACCTTTGCACCGTTGGAACCCCAGACCGACGGGTCCTGCTCGACTACGGCAGTCACGCCGAGGGTCTTTGCCAGTTCCGCAAGCATCGCCAGTTTTTCGGCGACCTTGTCGAAATTCTCCTCAAACGTGCCGTTTTTGGCCCAAAAAGTGAAGGAGCGGATATTTTTCACGCCGAATTCCGCAGCAGCAGCAGCGGACTTTTTAAAAATTTCAATATGTTCTTCGATCTGTACGGGGTTCTCCAAATCGCATTTAAAACAAGGGGAACCCAGTCCGCAGACCACGGTGCCGTACTGCTTGCAGATCTCCTTGATGTTTTTAATGTCGCGGTCGGTCAGTTTGTGCGGCGCGCGTTCCCAGACGGTGCGCAGTTCCAGCCCCTTGACGCCGTATTTCGCCGCCAACTGCGCGGCGACCTCCAAATCCTGCGAAACCTCGTCGGTGATCAGTCCGAATTTCAGCATGTTCTATCCTCCCGTATTATAAATCGATCCGTTTTCCGGTTTTGGACGACTCATAGATCGCGCAGATAATCTCGACCGGCTTTTTGCCTTCGCGTCCGTCGACCGCAGGATTCCGGCCGGTGCGCAGCGCTTCAACCATATCTGAAATTTGGCTGATGTGCCCGCCGATATCGATATTGGTCGGGTCGCTGTAACCGCTCTTCACCGAAGACGAAATCAGAATATCGGCGGGAATCGCTGTACCGTCAACCGACCATTCGACCACCGCATTTTCAAGCAGCACGATGGTACCTTTTGAACCGTTGAGTTCAATACGCCTGCCCGAACCGGGCGTCACCGAAGTGGTGGCTTGAATCATGCCCAAAGCTCCGTTCTTAAATTCAAGCACCGCCGAACAGGTGTCCTCGGTCTCAATGTCGTGCAAAAGGGTGCGGCAGTTGGCGTAGACCGACTTGACCGGCCCCATCAGATATTGAATCGTATCGACGCCGTGCACACCCTGATTCATCAGCGCGCCCCCGCCGTCCATCGCCCAAGTGCCGCGCCACGGGGACTTGAGATAATATTCGCGGTCGCGGTGGTATTTCATATAGATGTCGCCGCAGAGCATTTGGCCCAGCTGCCCGTCGTTGATGGCGGCTTTGACCGAACGCACCGTATGAGAAAACCGCAGCTGTGAAATCACGCAGATTTTGACGTGATTGCGGTCGGCGGCCTCGATGATTTTATCGCAGTCGGCGACGGTGAGCGCCATCGGTTTTTCGGTGATAACGTGTTTACCGGCGTCTGCGGCCTGAATGCAGAATTGCGCATGCAGCCCGCTGGGCGTGCAGATGCTGACCACATCGATATCGGGGCATGCCAATAAATCCTCGACGGTATCGAAGGCCTTGCAGTTGTATTTCACGGCGAATGCCTCGGCGCTCTCCTTGGCGCGGTCGGTCGCGCCGATCAATTTGCAGCCCTTAATCGCGGCGACGGCTTCCGCGTGCCATTTAGAAATCACGCCGCAGCCGATAATGCCAAATCCGATTTCTCTCACCAAATCACCTCTGAATTTAATTTCACTAACTTAAAATTTTCGTCCACCTTTTTAAAAGGTGGCAGGGTTCAAAGGGATGGAATCCCTTTGCCGTGTTCCGCAGAACGCGGAATCCTTTCCCTTAAAACAACGGGGGGATTATTAAGGGGGCCGTAACCGCCCCCTTAATGGGGGATCGGGGGTCGGTGACCCCCGCCTTGAACCGTTAACTCTTTTATTTATAATTTATGCAGAGATTCGAAACCCAAACGGAATCCCCCCTGCGCGTCGAAACGACGCGCAGTCCCCCTTTTCACAAGGGGTTAATTATCTACTATGCTTCTTATACACCGCCGAAGCCGTCAAAAACCCGATAGCAATTGAGAGCAGCGTGATACCGCCGAATGCCGGCCAGACGATGTTCCACAGCGTGTTTTCGGTCATCGCGGCAGCCGCCACGAATCCCACGCCCAGCGATAAAATTAGGCACAACGAATACAGCAGCCCGTAAATCCATATAAATCTTTTTTTACTCGGTTTCTCGCGCATATTCCCTGCCCTTTCCGAATTCTCGTCAACCGGCAACCTTTTCGCCGCCGATCACGGTAATTTGAACTTCGATTTCGGGGTCGAAACTCACCAAGTCGGCGCGCTTTCCGATCGCCAACGACCCGCATTCATGGTCAATGCCCATGACCTTTGCCGGATTCAGCGTCATCATCTTCACACCATCGGTCAGTTCGATTCCCGCAAAAGCCGTCACCGTCTTTAAAAGCCGCGGCTGCGTCGCAACACTGCCCGCAAATGCCGTGCGGTCCATCAGCTTGGCTACGCCGTCTTCGATGATGACCTCCATGCCGTCTTTGAACGAGCCGAGCATGGTCGTCGTACCCTCGGGCAGTCCCGCACCGCGCATCGCATCGGTAATCAGCGAGATTTTGTCATGGCTCTTGAATTTGAAAATCTGCCGCAGCAGTTCGGGCGGCAGATGAATGCCGTCGCCGATGATTTCGATTGTCACATCGTCGAGCATATAGCCGATCTCGACCGCGCCGCTGTGCCGGAAGGCGTTGATGCGCCGCACCGTTGACATCGCGGAATAAAAATGCGTCATATGGGTGTAGCCGTTTTCGTAGGCCTCCATCAGCTGTTCAAACAATCCGTCGGTGTGACCCATCGCGGCCACAATACCGCGTTTGCGCAGTTCGCGCCCGAATTGCATACCGCCCGGCAGTTCCGGCGCGGCGCTCCAGCGCTTGATGTCGGGGCAGGAATCGAGAATCTGCAAATACTCGGTCGGGTCGGGATCGCGCAGAAACCGGGGATCCTGCGCACCTTTCATCGCATAGGCAAAATACGGCCCTTCGAGGTGCAAACCGGGCATTCGCGAGCCGTTTTTATTGGCTTTTTTGGCTTTGTGAAAAGACGAGAGCGCCTCGGCGGAAGATTCCGGAGAGATGGTGGTCAGCGTCGGATAGAGCGTCGTCACACCGTTTTTGGCATAGTGTTTCGCACAGGCCGAAAAGGCCTCCTCGGTGCCGTCGGCGAAGTCAAATCCGGCCCCGCCATGGGTGTGCATCTCGATAAAACCGGGCGCGAGATAATTGCCCTTCAAATCGATTTCCGCATCGCCCTTTTCGGTCGGAGCGCCCGCGCCGAGTGCGGTAATGACACCGTTCTCGGTTGCAAGCCAGCCGTCGATAATGCGGTACGGCATCACCAGTTTTGCGTTTTTGTAAATGGTTTTCACGTTTTGCATCTCCTATTCGGAATATTCGTCAATGCGCTTGCGGAAGTGCACATAGTTTTCGAAACTGACCTCTTCGGGCACGCCGTGGTCGCAGGTCGGGAAAAATCCCCCGCGTCTGCGCAACGGCGGCAGCAGTTTTTCAAGATACCGGTCGATCCCGTCGGGTGTGGTCGCCAGCACCCGCTTGTCGATCGCGCCGTGCATTTTCATATCGGGATAACGTTCCGAAACGGCGATGGGGTCGTTGAAAGACGCGATTTCGAACGGGCTGAAATAGTTGACGCCGATGCTGCGGTATAGGTCGATGACCGGTTCGCAGAAGCCGTCGGTGTCCACCTGAAAATGCGTCGTATATCCAGGCGGATTGCGTTTTTTCACGTTTTGGTACAACTGTGTGTAATAGGGGAATAAAAATTCTTTGATCATGTCCGGCGAGATCAGCGGGCCGCGGTTGTAGCAGATGTCCTCCGACAAAAAGAAATCGTCGATGGCCACTTTTTCCTGGTGGCGGGCGGTGACGGCGTCAGCCAGTTCAAACCATTGTTTCATGCAGGCATGGATCAGTTCCGGCTCGTCGTAAAACTTATACAGCAGTTCCTCCGGACCCATCAGCGAACGCAGATACATATAACCGCCGACCAGTAGCTGTTCCACGATCATGCCCTTTTTTTGACCCTCGGCAGCCGCTGTGAGCTGATCGCTTGAAAGGGTCTCGCGCCCCGGTGTGTCGGGATTCATGCGCCACTTGATTTCGCGCTCCCAGGTATTCATATCCTTGACGGGATGATCAACATATTCGGGCATAAATCCGCTGCGGCGGCCTTTGAAGCACAGCACATGCCGCCCGGCGAAATCCTGCACCAGCTCGTAATCGCCCCGGTCTTGGAGCACTTTTTCATCGAATTTCGGGTAAAGAGCCGCTTCGCAGCCGCCCAATCCGTATAGCGTACAGACCGCAGGTTCGTCAAAATTGAATGTTTGACGCAAATATGCCGAATAATCCGACACTTCGTCGCGCGGCTTTAAATAACCCTGCTCAATCCATTTGTCAAGCACATAATAACCGAATTCCCGCTTGTACAGCGGTACGCCCGGTTTGACCGCGAGAAAATCGCGGTATTTTTGAATGGATTTTTCAAGCGAAGACGATTGATTCAATCGAATGTTCCCCCTTTGAAAGCACCGTTTGAACCTTGCGATAAAAATTATAACATACGAATCCGAGAGGCGCAATGCGAAATCGAAATAATCCACCAATCCGCTATAAATGTACAAACACCCGCAGGCGAACCCACGGGTGTTTTTAGAAAATTTGTTAAGAAAACCTACAAACCTCTTATAAACTTGACCGCATCCTCGGCTTCGGCGAGAGTTTTGGCATAGTACCAAATCAGGCATTTGTTGCGCTTAATGATGTCGGCGTTTGCGCGCAGTTCCTCGGCGGTCGGTGTCATAATGACAACTTTATCCGCGAGGGTTTTTTCGTATTGCCGCCAGACGTCGAAGCAACGGTCGGCGTTGGGGTCGTTGGAGATTTCAATCACCTTAATCTGCGGCACGGTGACAAACAGCGGCAGCATGACCTTGCCCAGCGAATGGACGTGAATCATAACGGCGTCAAAGCCTGCGCAGGTCTTTTTCAACCCGTCGAGGAACAACTCCTCGAAAATATCCGGCGACATCATGCAGGAGGCGTCCTCGGAGACCTGACCGATGCTGTCGCCGTCGAGCCAGATATCGAAACCGGTCACATAACCACCGGCTACTTTACCCGCAGCGGCCTTTTGCGCTTCCAAATAGAAACGCGCGGCATCGGCGCTGAAATCGACAAGCGCTTTGATCTTTTCGGGTTCGTCGTAGACGTCGTAGAACATCTCGTTGCCGCGCACGATATTGATAATATCCGACGGACCGTCAGCGCCGCGCAGTTTGGGCACAAACTTATCGCCCCAATTTTCGCGATAATATTTAATACCGTCGGTGACCATCTTCAGGCGCGGATTTTCGGGATCGAGTTTCAACTTAGCCACGTCGTCCCATTCCGGGCAGATGGTGTGGTTGTAGCTGGTGTCGGGGGTATAGTCGACTTCGCCGCCCAAAAAGGAGGTATGTTCGGCAATGCCGTACCACGGCCCGATTGATGGAAAAATGTCATCATCCAATTTTGCACGGCGTTCCCAATACTTCTCGAGGTTCTTGGCGCGCAGTTCGAGATATTTCTCCATATCCGCCGGGAACGAGAAGGAATTGAGCGGCGGCATGGTTTCGGGGGACAATTCGGAGATGCCGCGAATTTGGATGGATGCGGCGGGATTGGGGTCTGCATAGAATTTTCTGGCGCGGTCGGCCAGCATGTCGATGTCACGGAACATGTCGGACTCCTTTCGGCACTGGAAGGTGGCGTGTTTTTTAAAAGTTTTCGCCGGCCTTTTTCAAAAGGCCGCAAGGTTCAAAGGGGCGGCGCCCCTTTGCCGCGTTCCGCAGAACGCGGAATTCTTTCCGCTTAAAATAACGGGAGGATTAGTAAGGGGGCCGTAACCGCCCCCTTACTGGGGGTTCGGGGGCCGGTGGCCCCCGCCTTGGATTTAATCATTAGAAGATTTCAATTCCGCGGAGGTATAAACAGAAAGTTTTACATTTCACGAGTTATAAAACAACAGTTTTTACGACTCAAGGCGGGGAACACTGTTCCCCGCACCCCTGTCAAGGGGGTTAGCAACAGACTGAAAATCGGTATCATCGCCCTCTTGCAACATGGTCGCATCCCTCGCTATTCGCACCGTGCTGCTCCCTGTTGCAGCGCCATAAAATCTTCACTGTCGTTAAAAGTCTAAAGATTTCGCGCTTTGCGAAGCGCGACAAGGGCTCCGCCCTATGATCCCGCGGCCTTTGCAAAGGCCGGCGAAACTCTTGTGATTACTTCTTATCCTTTAACAGATACTTGTCGACTTTTTTGACCATCTCGTCGGGCATTACGCGGGCGATCGGGAACATCGCGGCGTTGGCGACCCGCTCCGAGAATAACGCCGCAAATTCTGCCGTGCCGCGCAGTGAGTCGGCGGAAAGCGGCTTCAACGTATCATGATGGTTGTGGCAGTCCGCCGCGCCCGGTGCGCCAAAGCGGATAAAGTTGATGGCGGGAATGCCTTTGTCAGCAAACGGGATGCAGTCACTGGAATAGGTGTCCCAGCGCACGCTCATCGGACGTCCCATCTCTTTATACATGAACTCGATTGCATGGCAGACCTTCTCCTCTGCAAGAACGGTGACCGTGTCGCGCCCGATGACCGGGCCGGCCAGATCGACGTTGATCGACAGACGGATTTTTTCGAGTTCGCTCTCGTGGGTCTTGATGTAGTCCTTGCTGCCCAACAGACCGCGCTCCTCGGAACCACACCAGATAAAGCGCAGTGTGCGCAGCGGCGGATTCTTGATAAAATGCGCCGCCAGTTCGAGCAGAATCACACTGCCCGCGGCGTTGTCGTACATACCGTGGCTGAAAACAACCGAGTCATAATGTGCGGTATAGGTAATCACTTCGTCCGGGTATTTGGTACCTTTGATCTCGGCGATCACGTTGCCGCTGTCACCCTCGCCCTCGTCCTGTTCGAGCGTGATCTTGACCTTTTCGGGCTTGGAGCTAACCAGTTTGACCGCATCTTCCATACGGATGCAAACGCCGGGAATCTGGCCGTGCTTAATGTGATTTTCACGCAGCATGCGCAAGTCGTGATCGGTCTCGGAACGGCGGTCACGATAGGTACCAGACGTGCCGATAAAGCCGACGACACCGGCCTTGACCAACCGCTCATAGGTCTCGTAGCCCGCGCCGTTGGAAAGCAGCACGATCTTGCCCTTGGCGTCAAAGAGGTCAATATCCTCACCGAGTTCGGCATACTTGAATTCGGCTTCAAGCCCGTCTTTAGCCGCGTTGCCCGAGAATCCGTAACCGGTCGCCTCATATTCGGCGTATTTGGGTGCGGTAACTTCAAACTTGCATTTTTTAATCTCGTACTTCGGGGCTTTGAAAAGCTCGATTTTAGGTTCTAGGCCGAGTTCGCGCACTTTGGCGGCGATAATCTCGCGTCCGCGCTTCTCGCCCTCGGTGGTAGAAAGACGCTCGAAGTCGAGTTCTTTCAAGTTTTTGTACATGCGGTTTCCGTTGATGGTCATAATGATTTTACCTCCGATAATATGATGTAGTCCTAATATATAAAGTTTTCGTCCACCTTTTGAAAAAGGTGGTGGGGCTGGGGCAACGCCCCAGTCGTGCTCTGCAGAGCACGAAATACTTATGTTTATAGCAACGAGGGGATTATTAAGGGGGTCGTTCTAACCCCCCTTAATGGGGGTTCGGGGGACAGTGTCCCCCGTCTTGAACTTTACCCACAAGGCTTTCGCGCTTTGCGAAGCGCGACAAGGGCTCTGCCCTTTGAACCTGCCACCTTTAAAAAGGTGGACGAAACTTTTAAAAGTCCTCGTTTTTAGTTTCCGTCGCTGTCATTCCTCCGAATCTGCGCCCGCTTGATCTTCCCGCCCAGCGTCTTCGGCAGTTCGGCGACGAATTCTACCACACGCGGATATTTATACGGCGCAGTGACCTTTTTTACATGATTCTGCAGCTCCTTAATCAGTTCCGGACTGCCCGTAAATCCCGCTTTCAATACGATTGTCGCTTTGACCACCTGACCACGAATGGGGTCGGGGGCTGCCGTCACGGCACATTCGAGCACCGCTTTATGTTCGAGCAGCGCACTCTCGACCTCAAACGGCCCGATGCGGTATCCAGAACATTTGATCACGTCGTCATGCCGCCCGACGAACCAGTAATAGCCCTCGCTGTCCCGCCATGCCACATCCTTCAGGTTGTAAACGCCCTCCTGAAAGGACTTATTCGTATTTTCCTCATCGTGAAAATATCCGGTAAACAAGCCCGCCGGCGGTGCGGAACGCGCATTCATCACGGCAATTTCGCCCTCGTCGCCGTCCTCGCAGGGATTACCGTCGGCATCAAGCAAGGCGATATCATAAAGGGGAGACGGCTTTCCCATAGAACCCGGAATCGGGTCAAACCAAGGGAAGTTGGCCAGCATCACACTGCTCTCACTCTGTCCGAAGCCCTCGGCCATCTTCTTGCCAGTCAGCTGTTCCCACTTGCGGAAAATCTCGGGATTGAGCGGCTCTCCGGCCAGACACCACCGCTCAACGCTAGATAAATCATAAACCGAAACGTCCTCGGTCAGCATAAAACGGTACATGGTCGGCGGCGCGCAGAAGGTTGTCAGTTTATAATCCTGTATCTTTTGTAAAAGGTTCTTCGGCACAAACTTGTCCATATCATAGGCAAAAATCACCGCACCGCAAATCCATTGACCGTAAATCTTGCCCCAACCGAACTTTGCCCAACCGCTGTCCGAGACGCTCATATGCAGCTTGTCTTCCTGAACACACTGCCAGTATTTTGCCGTGACGATATGCCCGAGCGGATAGGAAAAATCATGCCGCACCATCTTAGGCATGCCGGTCGTACCGGAGGTAAAATAGATCAAAAACGTGTCTTTGACGTCGTTTTGCACGCGCTCGATCTGATCGGGAAATTCATCGATTTTTTCGAAACTCTCCCAGCCGTCTTTTTTCTGACCGACTAAAATTTTCACGGCCAGCGACGGGGCCTTGGGCTGCGCCAGTTCGACCTGCTCGACGACGAACGGGTCATCGACGGCGATAATGGCCTTGATTCCAGCGGCGTTGGCACGGTAAGCGATGTCTTTTTGGGTCAGTTGCAGCGAGCCGGGAATCAGCACCGCGCCGAGTTTATGGACGGCGTTGGCGGCGACCCAGTATTCCCAGCGGCGTCGCAGAATCAGCAATACCACATCGCCTTTACCGATGCCGAGAGAGCGCAGGTAGTTGGCGGTCCTTGCGGAAAGAGCGGCGATATCGGAAAAGGTAAAAGAACGCTTGCCGCCGTGATCGTCGCACCAGACCAACGCGGTCTTAGCGGGCTGTTCTTTTGCCCAGCCGTCGACGATATCGTAAGCGAAGTTAAAATCCGCCGGAATATTCACTTGATAATTGCGTTTAAAGTCCTCATAGGAGGAAAAGTCAACGCGCGGCAGAAATTTTTCGAGCATGCAAACCTCCGAAGTGTAAAACTAAAGTTTTCGCCGGCCTTTCTCAAAAGGCCGCGGGTTCAAAGGGCAGCGCCCCTCATCGTGCTCCGCAGAGCACGGAACTCTTATTGCTTAAAATAACGGGGGGATTATTAAGGGGGTCGTTCTAACCCCCTTAATGGGGGTTCGGGGGTCGGTGACCCCCGGCTTGAACTATAATTGTATAGGATTTATATCCGCATAGAGCCGGGACCGGGGGTTTCGCATATTCGCGAAATGATATAGGAGTTTTCACGATTCGAGACGGGGAACACTGTTCCCCGAACCCCTGCTAAGGGGGTTAGAAACAGATCCCCTTAGCAATCCCCCCTGTTTTATAAATGAGAGATTTCGCGCTTGCGAGCGCGACAAAAGGCGCTGCCTCTCGACTCTGCCACCTTTTGCAAAAGGTGGACGAAAACTCTCTGTTGATTCGACGGAACTTTGTCAATTCGTAATCACGGTCAAAAACACCGCCTGTGTATCACCGCCGCAGCGCTGCCCGTGCGGATACGCCGGGTTGAAATAAATGCTGTCCCCTTCGGTGAGCGCAAATTCCTGCCCATCGAAAGAAACAACGACCGTACCGCTGACAATATAATTGAATTCCTGCCCGCTGTGGCTCACCAATTCAGCGGGTTCGTTCGTCGGATCGAGCGTGACCAAAAGCGGCTGCATCACCTTATGAGAATAGCGGAATGCCAAATCCTCATAACTGTATCCGGTGAATCGGTCGACCGGCTTGCCCTTGCCCTTTTTGACAATGTGGTAAGTGGTCAGCTTGGCAGCCGTACCCGTCAGAATCTCGGTGAAATCGACGCCGCAGAGTCCCGCAATTTTATACAGCACGCTGATCGGGATGTCATCGCCGTTTTTCTCATATCCGGCATAAGTCTCCGAGTCAATGCCGATCATTTTTGCGAATTCTGCCTGTGTGTAGCCGCAGGCGTCGCGCAGTCCAGCAATGCGCTGGGCGATTTCGACTGTCTGTTCCACGTTCCTGACTCCTTTCCTGCGAAGCCGATAACTTACGCTTTCCCTATTTCAATCGCTTTGCGATTAAAATCAACCATCTCGGGTTTGCGCGCAGGCACGCACTTCACAAGGCCTTTGTCCAGTCCTTCGGCGCTCAGCACCTTGCATACCTGATTGAGCCGCCCGACCAACACCATGTTGCCGAGACCTTTTAAATCGTTTTGCTCGGCCAATTCGGTTGCGGGCAGTTTGCAGACGGTGATGTCGCTCCGATCGATTTTGACGTCTACAATCGAGCTGTCAATGATCACTGTGCCGCCGGGAACGACCGCATCGATGAATTTTTCGAGCGACGGGCGATTCATGGCGACGAGAATATCGGGGTTGGTTACGAGCGGCGAGCCGATTGGCTGATCGGAAACGCACACGCTGCAGTTGCAGGTGCCGCCGCGCATCTCCGGACCGTAGGACGGCAGCCAGGAAATTTCCTTTCCGTCGCAGAGACCGCCGTAAGCCAGCACTTTTCCGGCAAACAGCACGCCCTGTCCGCCGAATCCGGCGATTAAAATATTATGGGTCATTTTTATTTCTCCTCTCGAACTCGTATCACACGCAGTAAAAGGTTCAAGACGGGGGACACTGTCCCCCGAACCCCTGCTAAGGGGGTTAGCAACAGACCCCCTTAGCAATCCCCCCTGTTGTTTTACTGGAGAGATTTCGTGCTCTGCGGAGCACGACCGGGGCGCTGCCCCGAACCCTGCCACCTTTTAAAAAAGGTGGACGAAAACTTCTTGCTTATTCCTTTTTCGCTTTAACGTCCTTATAAACACCCAGCGGATAATACGGCAGCATGTTTTCGCGCAGCCACTCCAGCGACTTGATCGGCGAAAGCCCCCAGTTTGTCGGGCAGGTCGATACGACTTCCACAATCGTATATCCCAACCCCGCAACCTGGTACTCAAACGCCTTTTTGATCGCTTTTTTTGCCGCGATGATGTCTTTCGTGCTGTCCACGGCGACACGCTGTGCCAATGCCACACCGTCCAGCGTCGAGAGCATCTCACAGACCCGAATCGGGTTGCCTGCGGTCTTGACGTCGCGCCCGTAAGGCGTGGTCTGCGTGATCTGTCCTGGCAGTGAAGTCGGCGCCATCTGACCGCCGGTCATGCCGTAGATCGCGTTGTTGATAAAAATTACGGTGATATTCTCGCCGCGGGTCGCCGCATGCACGGTCTCCGCAGTGCCGATCGCAGCCAAATCGCCGTCGCCCTGATAGGTGAAAACGATCCCATCCGGCAAAGCGCGGCGTAATCCGGTTGCAACCGCCGGCGCACGTCCGTGTGCGGCCTCAACCATATCGCATTCAAAATAATTATAAGCAAATACCGAACAGCCGACCGGTGCCACGCCGACCGTGCGGCCCGTTACGCCCAATTCGTCGAGCGTCTCGGCCACCAGCCGGTGCACAATTCCGTGCGAACAGCCGGGGCAATAATGCAGCGGCACATCGCAAAGCGCTTTCGGTCTCTCAAAAACAATCATGTTATATCCTCCTTACAGCAGCTTCTCTGCGGCAACAGCAATTTCAGCGGGGGTGGGAATCACGCCGCCGGTTCTGCCGTAAAACTCGACCGGACGCTCGCCGTTGACCGCCAGCCGGACGTCGTCGACCATCTGACCCATGCTCATCTCGACCGTCAAAAACTTCTTCGCCGTCGGGATGCAGGCGCGGATCGCCGCTTTCGGGAACGGCCAGAGCGTGATCGGGCGCAGCAGCCCCACTTTCAGACCCTTTGCACGCAAAGCATTGACGGCACTGCGGCTGACACGCGAAGACGCGCCGTAGGCCACAATAACCAGATCGGCGTCTGCGGTCAGATAGCTCTCGGCCATGACTTCGGTCTTCTCAATCTCGGCATATTTTTGAAACCGCTCCCGCACCAGACGTTCGAGTTCATCCGGTTGAATATAGAGCGAATTGACGATATTATGCTTGCGCTTGCCCTGTGTGCCGCTGGTCGCCCACTCTTTCACGGGCGGCGTGATCTGCTTTTCGGGCAGAATCACCGGTTCCATCATCTGACCCAGCATCCCGTCGGACAGAATCATCGCGGGCATGCGGTATTTGTCGCCGAGTTCAAACGCCTTGGCGACGAGGTCAACCGACTCCTGCACCGTGGACGGCGCGAAAACGAGGATATGAAAATCGCCGTGACCCGTGGCGCGGGTCGCCTGCCAGTAATCCGACTGGGAGGGCTGAATGCCGCCCAAACCCGGACCTCCGCGCTGGACGTTGATGATCAGCGCAGGCAGATCGGCGCCCGCCAGATAAGAGATCCCCTCGCCTTTTAAGCTGATTCCGGGCGAAGATGACGAGGTCATGACACGCGCGCCGGCGGCAGAAGCGCCGTAAACCATATTGATCGCGGCGACTTCGCTCTCGGCCTGCAGATAAGTTCCGCCGACCTTGGGCATGCGCTTTGCCATATACGCGGCCACTTCGGTCTGCGGGGTGATGGGGTAACCGAAGAAATGACGGCAGCCGGCAGCAATTGCGGCCTCGGCCAACGCCTCGTTCCCCTTCATAAGCACTTTTTCAGACATGATGTTTCTCCTTATTTCTCTACAGTAATTGCGCAGTCGGGGCAGGTCATTGCGCAGAACGCACACCCGATGCACAGCGCCTGATCGCTGCAGTGCGCGGGGTGATAGCCCTTGGCGTTGAGTTTTTGCTGATCCAGCTTCATAATCCCTTTCGGGCAGGCCGCGATGCAGAGCTCACAGCCCTTGCAGCGGTCTTCATTGACGGTGACTTTTGCCATTTCCGATGTATCTCCTTTGCTATGTATATTCATATCATTCCCAGGGCTTTTTCACGTAAATCTTCACCGGGAACGGATTTTCGATATTTTTAGTCGAAACGCCCTCGGGAACCGCCGTAAACAACAGCGGCAGTCCGGCGATGCGGGCGATTTCACGGGCAAACGGCATGCTCTTTTGCACGGTTTCGGCGTCGGTCTGGTCGCATAAATGCGAATTGTTGACGATCGCCGTGGCTTTCAGCCGGCAGACGGCCTCGATTTCACGTAAAATCCCGACGGCCTCATCCGGTGTTCTGGTAAGGTTACGGTAATAATTGACGACGTAGTACATCTCATACCCGACACGGCTGATTTTCTCCGAAAACTGCCCGAGCGCATACGCGCCGGCATCGTCGCCGCCGACGTCAAAAATCGCTTTTTCATTGCCGTCCCAAACCGCGTTCAGCGCGGGTGAGATAAAGGGCTGGTCGACGTTGGAGCCGTCATAGGTCTGCGCGATCAGCCGCACGCCGCTCTGTTTCAGCAGTTCGCCGTGTCCGCTCGACCGGAAATAGGGATTGACGATATCGAGATCGGCCAGTACGCAGGGTGCGTTATAAAGCGCGAAGTTGAGCGAGAGGTTGGTCTTGCCCGCGCCGTAGTGGCCGATGACAATTAAAAGCCGTTTTTGCATCTTTTGTGTGAAAATAACCCCGCTCACCTCCCCGCCGAACTCTTTTTGCGGACAATAACAAATTATACACCCCAACTTGATTCAAGTCAACCGCGCGCAGACCCGTTTCGGCATTCCGAAACAAAATCATATTCTTCAAAAAATATTATAAAAACGCCCGGCCGAAAGGCAAAACGCCTTATGGCCGGACGCTTTTAAGAAAAGTGTTTATTCCACACTCGCCGTATCGAAAAACGCCAGATAAGCGTTTACTTGTTCCTTGGAATTACCGCTGAAAGTCATAAAAGTCGTCACACTTCCTGAGATTACTCGCAGACAATACGCCGCGTAATAATCATCCACACCCTCAAGCATATATCCGCGATAAAGATATAAATTCCCGCTAAGTTTTATTTCTACAATATCCTCGTAAATAACCTCACGTACTTCACCGTTATATTTTTGAGTCGTAAATTCAACACTCGTTAGATTCATATACTGCTGTACGGTATAATTTTTGCGCAAGTTTACATCATATTTAATGCTCATCTTTGAATTCTCATCGGTTATTCTGACATCATAATATCCGCTCTGACTTTTTACATCATCATAAAAGCTTTCGGGATATCCCTTCCATTCAATCAATTCCTCATCGGAATAAATATTATACCCATCGGGTACCGTCAGTTTTATTCCCGCCTCGGTGTTGGTATAAGTCCGCCCATCCCAAACGCCCCGCGCCGGAACTGTCTCTTTCTTGGCACAGCCCAAAACGCCGATCGCTAGTAACGTAAAAGCCAAAATGCCGCAAACAAACTTTTTCATCCCTTTTTCTCCTATTTATTTTTTGCCGATCATTTCGTTTAACTCACACTCGCTGTATCAAAAAAAGCCAAATAGGCATTTGCCTGTTCTTCATTCTTGCATGCGATATTAATATAAGTTAATACCCCTTCGGATGTAATTCGAATACAGCGACCTCGGTAAAAATCATCCGCACCTTCTAAAGTAAAACTGTAATAAGTATATCCCTGCCCGCAGAGAACCTTTTCAACCGTGTCTCCATATATAATATTCCAATCTGCACCATCATAATGCTGCGTTTTGCTTTGCGCTTTTAAAAGATTGATATACTGTTCAGCGGCCAAATTTTCGTCCATAATTTTATAATTGATGAACATCATCGAATGATCATCTGAAATCAAAATATCAGTATATTCCTCTTTGCTTTTTACATTATTAAAATAATCGTCGGCAAAATTGCCCCAAGCGATAATCTCTTCATCGGTGTCAATATGATACCCTTCGGGTACCGTCAGCCGAATACCCGCCTCGGTGTTGGTATAAGTATGTCCATCCCAAACGCCACGCGCCGGAACTGTCTCTTTCTTGGCACAGCCCAAAACGCCGATCGCCAGTAACGCAAAAGCCAAAATGCCGCAAACGAGTTTCTTCATGTCCCTGCCTCCTTAAAACTATGTATGTTGAATTCAAATAAAATCACTTACTTCACGCTTGCAGTATCGAAAAATGTCAGATAAGCGTTTACCCTTTCTTCGCTTTTGCCACGGATATCGATCAACACTGTCGCATTTGTCGAAGTGATCCGATAGCAGACTATTTGATAAAACTCTTCTATTCCCTCAAGCGTAAAGCTGCAACAGATGTATGTCTGACCGCAAAGTGTCAGTTCAAAATTTTCTCCGTATATTCTGTTGAGATCCGGACTTCCGTCGAGATAGTATGTATATTTTGTATTTCGGGCTTTATAAAATTCCAAGGTTTGCTCGGCGTCGATCTTTTTATCTTGACCGAGGTAATACTCAATATACATTCTTGAATAACTTCCCGAAGTTGTGTCTTGCACAAAAACATCCAAACAATTGTGTTTATTTTTCACATCTTCAAAGTAATCTTCGGAAAATCCGTATGTATCGATGATTTTTTCATCCGTTCCAATATCATATTCCTCCGGAACCGTCAGTTGAATGTTTGCTTCTTTATTCGTATATGTCCGTTCGGCCCAAACACCCCGCGCCGGAAGTTCAGTTCGATTAAGTCTGCTGTAAATCCAAAAACCACCGGCCAATAAAACGCAAATCAATAAAACACTGATGAGTTTTTTCATATTCTTTCCCTCCGTTAATTCCTTGTGGGAAATTATACCTCCGTTTTCTATCTTTGTCAATCCGCCCTGTAGCAGCACCGGGACAATCAAAAAACGGCTTTCCTTTCACAAGAGAAGCCGTCATTTATGATTTTATTGATGAACCACCCGCATTCTCCGGAGCGACAGGGGCGTCGCTCCCTACGAAACCGCACTTTTTATTCGACAGTCACTTTTCCCAGTTTTCCCGCTCCAGATGCCAGCGGGCTGTTGTACAGACGGTCAAAACGTACTTCATGCAGATAGATGGAATCCGGAGTTGTAATCGGCGTTCCGTTGACTTTTACATTGTGCAGCACCAACTCGCCAAGCGTACAGCGGACGTATGGGTCGAATACCTCATTACCGTTTTGAACGGAGGACTTCGGCCCGACCAGCAGCACCGCAGACGAGGGGTATTCGGGGTGAACCGTCAAATTGATGTTTTCCAACAAGATGCCGCCGATATCCGCGCCGATCTCGAAAAGGGCAATCCAGCCCGTCAGCGGATCGGAAGCCCTGTAATTCGGCAGTCCGTCAATAGGCGAATCCAGATCGGCGTCGATGTTCTCGAAATAAATATGATCTCCCGTGCCGATTCCGGTCAAAGACGGTTTCCCGTCCACCGGATACGAGCGTGTCTGCAAATACAGTTTGAAATTTTTAATTCCTCGGACATCCGAAAACAAGATGTTCTCGGTTGCGCAGTCGACGAAAGACCCGTCACCGTAATAATAAATACCGGGCAGAATCCGCAGCGCTTTATAATTACTGTCGCGGTATAAATCGAGATGTTCGCACAGTACATTTTTAATCGGCCCGAAGTTGATCGATGAGTTATCCCAGTCGAACGCGTTCAGCGCAACCAGATCGTCACCCACCTGCCCGCGAATGTTTCGGCAGACGACATTTTCGGAATTGCCGTTGATATGCAGCCCGTCCGCATAGCAGGACTCGAACGCGATATTTTCAAAAACAGCATCCTGAAGATTCCCCGCCTGCAATGCAAACCCCGCTGTATGCGAGAACGTGACATCTTTCAGCGTAAATCCACGGACGCCCGAAAACAAAAAGCAGGTGGAGACGCCGTATTTACTGTGTGCCTCGTCATATTTGCCCGTCGCTCCGCAGCCCCCGCGTTTGGTGCGGCATTCGACATAGGTGCCGCCCAAAAAAGAAATATCCTCATCTTCGGGCATTCCTTCGGGTGCCAATGCACCGTCGGTGACGTGTTCGTTGCGAAACATCAGTACGTCGGTTTCGGGCAGCAAACTGACAGTCGCCCCGTAAGCGACGATTTTCCGATGCGAGGGAATGGCGACCGACCTGTCAAGGTAATACGTCGTATCCGATGCCGGAATCACGACCGCCGCATGTTCTTCCAGCGCTTTTTCAAGCGCTTTTGTCCAACAAAGCCCCTGCAAAACCGCCGTCGTCAGCGTCTGATAATCGGTCACAAGACACGAATCTGTCAAAGATTCCGCCTCTTTGTTCCGCTTTTCTTCCATCGCCGAAAGCGACGCGCGTATTTCCCGTCTTTTGTCTGTCATAGAAATCTCCTGTCTGTTTTATATTCGATCTTTGTTATAATAGGTAATATTACACCTAAATACCATTTGACAATCAATAAAACAAAACGACCCCTTTAAAAAGGGGTCGTTTTTTATTACCGCAGAATAATGTCGTTTCTCGACGGGCCGTTGGAGATCATGCCGATGTGGATGCCGATATATTCCTCGGCGAACTCGATATATTTTTTGCAGGCTTCGGGCAGGTCACGGTAATTGCGAATACCCTTGATTTCACATTTCCAACCGGGCAGCGTCTCATAGACCGGTTTGGCATATTTGAGCTTGACGGTAGTCGGAAATTTATCGGTTACCTTACCGTCAATTTCATAGCCGACGCACACTTTTAATTCATCCAGATACCCCAGTACATCCAACACTGTAAAGGCGATTTTGGTTGCGCCTTGTAGCTTACAGCCGTATTTTGAAGCCACAAGGTCGAGCCAGCCAACCCGGCGGGGTCTGCCGGTGGTCGCGCCGTATTCCCCGGCGTCGCCGCCTCTGTGCCGCAGTTCCTCCGCCTCGTCGCCGAACAGCTCGCTGACGAACTCACCCGCACCGACCGCACTGGAATAGGCCTTGACGACCGCAACGATTTCTTGAATCTCATACGGCGGCACACCCGCACCGACCGTACCATATCCGGCAATTGTATTAGATGAGGTCACCATCGGATAGATGCCGAAATCGGGATCTTTGAGCGCGCCGAGCTGCCCCTCGAGCAGAATCGTCTTACCCGCAGCACGTGCGTCGCATAAAAATTCAAAGGTATCGGCGACATACGGACGCAGCATCTCGCGGTATTCGATCAGTTTTGCAAACATCACGTCGCCGTCGAGCGGCTCCTGTCCGTAAAGGCCGGTCAGAATGGCGTTTTTCTGTGCCAAAATCCCGTCGAGTTTTTCGCGCAGGGATTTCTCATCGTCGTAAAGTTCACTGATCTGAATGCCGATTTTGGCGTATTTATCGGAATAAAACGGCGCGATGCCGCTCTTGGTCGAGCCGAATTGTTTTCCGGCCAACCGGGCTTCTTCACACTCGTCAAACAGGATATGATAGGGCATCAGCACCTGCGTGCGGTCGGAGACCAGCAGCTTCGGCGCAGGCACATTGCGGCTTTTCAGCTCACCGAGTTCCTTGATCAGCTTTTCGGGATTCAACGCCACGCCGTTGCCGATGATATTGGTTATGTGGTCGTAAAATACGCCGGAAGGCAGCTGGTGCAGCGCAAACTTACCATAATTGTTGATGATGGTGTGACCGGCGTTGCTGCCGCCTTGAAAGCGGATGACAACGTCGGAATCGGCGGCCATCAAATCGGTGATTTTTCCCTTGCCCTCATCGCCCCAGCAGGAACCAACTATCGCTTTAATCATAATAATACCTTCCTAAAGTGTGATTTCGGCATCCGCAATACGAACGCTTTGATATTTCTCAAGCAGCGGCTTGATGACTTCATTCAAATATTCGGTCACCTGATGTGCGCTGCGTCCGGTGAATTTCTCGGGTTTACATAGTTTGATGAGTTCCTCTGCGGTCAGGCCGAATACGGGGTCGGCTGCGATGCGTTCCAATAGATCATTTTTCGCGCCCTCCTCCTTAACCGCTTTCGCGGCAGCCATCGAGTGGACGCGGATGCGCTCGTGCAGTTCCTGACGGTTTCCGCCGCGCTTGACGGCGTCCATCAAAATCGTCTCGGTCGCCATGAACGGCAGTTCGGCCTCGAGCCGCGCCGCGATAACCTTCGGATAGACCACCAGCCCGTCGGATACATTGCGCAGCAGTTCCAAAATCGCATCCGCCGCTAAAAAGCACTCAGAAATCGCAAGACGGCGATTAGCCGAGTCGTCAAGCGTGCGCTCAAACCACTGCGCCGAGGCGGTCAAAGCCGGATTCAAGGTGTTGACCTCGACAAACCGCGCCAGAGACGCCATGCGCTCGCTGCGCATCGGGTTGCGCTTATAGGCCATCGCCGACGAGCCGATCTGATTCTTTTCAAACGGCTCCTCGATCTCTTTTAAATGCTGTAACAGCCGGATGTCGTTGGAGAACTTCGCGGCAGTTTGAGCGATACCCGAAAGCACATTTAGCACGCGGCTGTCGGTTTTGCGCGAATAGGTCTGCCCCGACACCGGAACACTCTTTTCAAAGCCCAGTTTTTTGGCGATCATATCGTCGAGACGGCGGCATTTCGCATCGTCGCCCTCGAAAAGTTCCAAAAAGCTGGCCTGAGTGCCGGTCGTGCCCTTGACCCCGCGCGGATATAAAGTCAACAGCACAAATTCCAAATCGGTCAAGTCCATCACCAGTTCGTTCATCCATAACGTGGCGCGTTTCCCAACGGTGGTCGGCTGTGCGGGCTGGAAATGGGTGAATGCCAGTGTGGGCATCTCTTTATATTGTTCGGCAAATCCGGCTAAAATGCGAATCGCATCGACCAGTTTTGCACGCAGCAAAACCAACGCGTCGCGCATGATGATGATGTCGGTGTTGTCGCCGACATAACACGAGGTCGCGCCCAAATGGATAATCGGCGCGGCTTTGGGGCATTGCTTTCCGAAGGCCCACACATGCGCCATCACGTCGTGCCGGACCTCCTTTTCGCGGGCCTCGGCATCGGCGTAATTGACGTCTTTTTCATGGGCTTTCAATTCGTCGATCTGCTCTTTGGTAATCGGCAGGCCGAGTTCCGCTTCGGATTCCGCCAAGGCAATCCAAAGCGTGCGCCAAGTCGTAAATTTTTTCTCGGCGGAAAACAGATATTTCATTTCCCGCGAGGCATATCTGCCCTGCAGCGGAGATTCGTAAGATTGATACTCTTCCATGGTCGTCAATTCAGTCCAAGACGCTTCATCATCTCGGCATAGGCCTCTTCGACGCCGCCCATGTCGCGGCGGAAGCGGTCCTTATCGAGTTTTTCATGGGTTTTGATATCCCAGAAGCGGCAGGTGTCGGGCGAGATCTCATCGGCGAGAATAATTTCATCGCCATAGCGCCCGAATTCAAGTTTAAAGTCGATCAGTTCAACGCCGACCTCGGCAAAAAACGCCTTCAGCACGTCGTTGACCTTAAAAGCCATCTTGGTGATGGTGTCAATATCTTCTTTTGTTGCGAACCCGGCAGCCAGAACGTGATATTCGTTGACCATCGGGTCGCCGAGCGCGTCGTCTTTATAGGAAAATTCGAGCACCGGGCAGTTGAGTTCCATGCCCTCCTCGAGCCCGAGCCGTTTAGCCATACTCCCGGCGGCCTTGTTGCGGATGATGACCTCGAGCGGGACGATCTTGACTTTTTTCACAAGGGTTTCGCGGGGAGACAGCTGTTTGACGAAATGGGTGGGAATACCGTTTTTTTCGAGCAGTTGGAACAGATAATCGGACATCGTATTGTTGACGACGCCCTTGCCGACGATGGTGCCCTTTTTCTGACCGTTAAAAGCGGTCGCGTCGTCTTTATAATCGACGATGCACAGGTTCGGGTCGTCGGTGGCGAAGACCTTTTTGGCCTTACCCTCATAAATCTGCTGCAGTTTTTCCATACGCTTTTCCATCCTTTCGCATTTGTCAGGGTCGAAATAATCCTTTCCATCTGCCCCGGAAAACAAAATATGTGATAATTCGGGAAAAAATTCATTCCCTTTTTATCACATACCTCATTATAACAAACCACCGTCTTTTTTGCAACAACAATTTGCCGCTTTACGAATTTTTACGAATAAATATACACCGCATGATGCCGATCATGTTTTGTTCATCTTTTTTACTGCAGCAATCCGTTTATTCCGTCTCCTGCTCCGTCTCGGTCACAAATCCGCACCAGTTGTCGGCATATTGTAATAACAATGTCAGCGGCTTTTCGTGCTTTGCGACACTGCGGTTGTCCTCCACATACTGCCCGTCGTGATAGACGATGGCCTGCGTCTCCTCCTGAGTCAGCGGCAGATAGGGCAGCGCCAGCCAGATACTGCGTACCGGCACGCTTAAATAAGTCAGATCATTGTTGAACCGGTAGGGTACCGACGGGCCGTAGCCGTACCGTTTCTGTTTTTCGGTCGGTTCGTTTTCAAGATACTGCGGTTGGCCGGGGATACCGGCCTTGCCGAGGTCGTGCAGCAGCGCCACAATCACACAGCTCTCGTCCGAAAGCTCGGGTGCCAGCACGGCTTTAATTTTCAACAGGGTCTCGGCGACGTTGACGCTGTGCTCCAACAACCCGCAGTCCTTGCTCATATGAAACCGCATCGAGGCCGGTGCGGTCAAAAATGCCGTCTCCTGCTCGACGAATTCCATCAGCCGTTCAAACGCCTCTTTCCGCTCGGTGACCTTCTCTTTCAGCGCTTTATACCGCGCTGTCAGCGCATTGTATTCCATAACGTCTCCCTTTCATACACAAACAATCTATACTATTATTATATCGCTTTTTTCTGCCCTATACAAGCGCGAAAAGGCCGCCCGCTTCGGGCGGCCTTTAAATTCTTCAAATCTTCTCAATTTGCCGAAGCGGCGGCCAGTTTTTCGGCCTCTTCCTTTTCGAGCACCGTGTAGGCCACTTTGCCGACCAGGGTCTGCGGCAGCGACTTGCGGTATTCGATCTCATACGGCAGCGCGTATTTGGCGATGTTTTTTACGCAATGGTTGTAAATCTCGGACTTAACCTCATCGGTCGGCTCGTAGCCCGGCTTCAGCACAACAAACGCCTTGACCTTTTGTACCTTATATGGGTCGGGCACACCAATAACCGTCGACATCAGCACATATTCATGCGCGTCGATGATGTTTTCAAGCTGCGACGGGTAAATCGAATAGCCGGACGAGATAATCATTCTCTTCAGCCGCTGGCGGTAATAGACAAAGCCCTCCGCATCCATCGCGCCCAAATCGCCGGTATGCAGCCATTTCCGTCCGTCTTCGTGAATCTGCAGGCAGTCGGCGGTCTCGGCGGGGTTGTCAAGGTATTCGATCATGACTGACGGGCCGCTGATGCAAATCTCGCCCTCCTCGCCGTAAGGCGCGGTCACCTTGGTACCGGGTTTGACGATCTTGTAATAAGTATCAGGGAACGGCACGCCGATGCTGCCCTCTTTAAAGAAGCCGCGCGGCGTCAGGCAGCTGGCCGTGACGCACTCGGTCAGACCGTAACCCTCACGCACCTGCTCCTTGGAGCCGTGGTCACGCAGGAATTTATCGACTTTTTTCTTCAATTCGATCGACAGCGAATCGCCGCCCGAGAAAATGCCCTTAAGGCAGGACAGGTCCACGCCGTCCATGTTCTTGTTGCGCAAAAGCGCTTCAAACAGGGTCGGAACGCCGGCGATGACATTCGGCTGTTGTTTTTTCAATAACTGTGCATAGGTCTGAGCATTAAACTGCGGAACCAGGATACACTTCAAAGCGTTCGTAAGCGCGGTATGAATACAGACACCGAGTCCGAAACCGTGAAACACGGGCATGACGGCGAGCATCGAACTGCCGGGATCGATGCAGTCGCCCGCCGAAAAGGTCTGCATTGACAGGGCGTTAAAGCAGAGGTTCGACAGCAAAATGCCTTTGGTCGTGCCGGTTGTACCGCCGCTGTACAAAATGACCGCCGGATCCATTCCCTTTTTGGCCACACGGTAATTTCCGGTGTATTTTCTACCCGCAGCCATAAAATCCTTATATCGGATGATGTCGGCATCGGCGGGGATGGGTGGGATTTTGCGGCCCTTGGTCAGCATAAAGCCGATTTTCAGAATCGGATTCAATTCCTCGGCAATCGTGGCGATAATCACATGCTTCAGGGTGGTCAGCTGGGGCCGGATGTTTGCGATTTTGTTGTAAAACGCGTCAAGGGTCAAAACTGCAACGCTCTTTGAAAAGTTGAGATAGAATATGATTTCGCCCTCTGCCGACAGCGGGTGAATCATGTTGGAAAGCGCGCCGATCACATTGAGCGCATAAAACGCCGTGACGGCCTGCGGGGTATTAGGCATGCAGATGGTCACGCGGTCGCCCTCTTTGATGCCTATGGCTCTGAAGGCCTTGGCGCAGTCGAGAATATCGGCGACAAATTTTTTATAGGTGACCTTCGTGCCCATAAAATCATAGGCATAATAATCCGGATATTTATTAGCGGTTTTCTCGAGAAAATCAAACATCGAGATATCCGGGTAATCCAAATGCGCGGGGACATTGCCGTAAGACGACAGCCACGGTGCGGGGATGTTCGGTGCATCAAACGTCATAATCTACTTCCTCCTTGAATGGCTTATCCAACATTTCCGGATGAGCGAGAATGTATTTGAGAAGCTTTACCGATTTTGCAAAATAAAAGCCGTCGGCAATGCGTTCGTCCAAAGTGATGCCGATTTCCACGACGTCGCGGATCTCAAAACTGCCGTCGTCATGATAGACAGGCTCTTTATGGATCACACCGATGGTGGCGACAATGGAATTGGTGCCGTAGTTATTGAGGTGGTGATAAGTTGCACCGCACTTGATACTGCCGAGATTGGACAGCAATACAGTCGAATAATTGGTATCGCCGTCCTTGAGGGAATTGGGCATCCAGTCGTGCCTGTCCATCATCCGGAAAAATACCATAATCAATGACATTACGCAGCGCGGCAGTTTCTTAAAAAAGTCGAGCGCGTCGCCCATGTCGTTGGAACCGCCCTTGCGTAGTTTCGTAACGTCACCGACAACGCTTTTGCTGATATCGGATAATACCGTTTCGCCGTCGGCGATAGCCTTGACCAAAACCTCTTCGGAATGATCTTCGAAAGTGCGTTTGGCCATAAACGAGAGAGAGACCTTCTCGCGTTCATAGATGTGTTTATTGGCAATAAAACGGTTGAGCAGCGGGCGGTGGATGACCGTCTTGGCGACAGCGGCGGCAAAGACGTGGAATGCCGTTGTCTTATAAGGTGCATCGGGACCGTTTTTGGCGGCGACGAATTTTAACAGCTCCGTGACATCGAATTTTTCCTGAATATACACTTCGGCGTCACAGCGGTTGGGCATCAGATGGGGCATTATGTAATGCACGCCGTCCAGATCCTTAATCCGCCTCCCGTCATGCCTGTCACAAGACCGTTTTTTCGTTTCCGCCATTGATCATGACTCCTCTCAAAATCGCTGAATCAGCGCATGAAATCCGCACTTAGATTCTCATTATACTACACAATATTTGCGAATGCAACAATCATAATCCGCGCATTTTTTTGCCCGCCGATCAGCGTCCGCACCAATTCGGAGAACACTGCGTAAAATAGGAATGCAACCTGATTTTATAAAGGAGCGCGATGCTTTTATGAACGAGACTCTGCTCAAATGCGGATGTGTGGGCTACGATGTAATCGGCGAAACGACCGGCGACACGTTGAATTACGAAGAGACGCCCGTACTGCGCAGCAAGATCACACTGCCCAAACTGCGTACGACCGGCGCTGCGATCAACTACATAAAAATCAATGCCTGGTATCAAAACCTCGCCTCACAGGACCGCAATCATGCGCGGCTGGTGCTCTACCCCGCCGCGGTGGACGATTATCTTGACTCCGTCAAAGACAAACGTCCCTTTAACACCCATGAATTCCTCGTGACCTATGAAGCGCAGCTGGTCGCGCAGGACCTGTTTTCCGCCACGGTCGACACGCTGACCTATGAAGGCGGCGCCAATCCGACCACGGTCCGAGCCGCCCAGACTTGGCTGACCGGCAGCGGCTACATGCTCAAAGCCGAGGACTTTTTCAAACCCGCCTGCCGCTATAAAGACCTGATTTTCAGCAATGTGCTTGCGCAGGCCGAGGAAAAAGCGGAAGAACTGGCTTTGTTCCCGGATTTCCCCGTATTGTTGAAAAAATATCTCGATTGGAACAATTATTATCTGACCTGTTCCGAATTCGTGCTGTTCTATCAGCCGGTGACCATCGCACCGCACAGTTCCGGTATTGTCGAATTCAAAATCCCGCTGTCAAAAATGCGTTTTTGCATCCGTGACTGCTTCTTGAAACAACCGAATCGCTGTGACGACAGAGATTGCTGCGACAACGGCGTCAATCCGTTGAACATGCCCCCGCTTTACCGATGAGCGGCTGGGAATTATGGCTGATCCTGGTATTGGCGGCACTCGGGATTTGCTGTGTGGTCAATGCTGTCCTGCTCCAAATCACGTACCGTTCCCCGAAAAATCGGGAGATCGAATTGCTTCTCACCGGCGATAACGCCGAATGCCTGCTGCGGAGCACTTTGCAGGCGTCACGAGGCTCTTTTACAAAAATCATCGCCGTCTGTGAGGACGAGGAAGCCGAAAAAATCTGTGAGATCTTCTGCCGCTGCCACCCGAATATTATATGCCGCCGCTTGTCCGACGATACCTGAACGATTTCAGAAAACGCGATTTAGCGTGTGACGGTTCTGAGCCATTTTCCGCTTCTGACTCGAAAAATGCAGGCAAACGCCTTGGTGGGCTCGTCCACCTTCATTGCAGCCAGCACAAACGGCACCGGCAGCCGTAAAACCGCCGCCGCCAGATAACCGAGCGGCACACCGAGAAACCACAGCGCCCCGATCTCCAAATACATACAAAACCGAGTGTCGCCCCCGCCGCGCAGAATCCCGATCAGGCAGATACCCACAATCGAGACAAAAAAGGTGATGACGGCAATTACGGTAATCATCTGCCGCGCCAGTTCTTTGGTCGCTTCGTCGATATTGTAAAATCCGACCGCAAGGTCGCGCATAAAGAAGATCATTGCAAACGACACCGCGCCGATGCCGTAGGAGAGCAGCCGGAAAGTCGTCGCCTGTTCGCGTGCCTTTTTGTGGTCCTCCTCGCCGATCGTGCGTCCGGTAATGACCGCTGCCGCATTTGCAATGCCGAAAATGACAAGACAGGCCAGCTGCTGGAGCATACTTGCAATCGAGTTGGCTGCAACCGGATCACCTTCGGCATAGTCGATATGCCCCATAATCGAGGCCTGCACCGAGATACCGATGGCCCAAAGTCCCTCATTCAGCAGTACCGGCGTACCGTAGTGAATCAAATCCTTTGCCAGCAGCTTGTCAAACAGTTTGAGGTCGCGCAATTTAAATCCCAGCTTTTTATCAAAGCAGAACAGGTAGATCATGATGATGACAAATTCCGAAACGCGGGCAATCAGTGTGGCGATGGCGGCGCCCCGGATGCCCAGCGCCGGAAAGCCGAGATTCCCGAAGATCAGCACCCAGTTCAAAAATACGTTTAAAGCAAACGAAACAAGATTGATCCCCACCGAGATCTTCACCGATTCCACCGCCCGAAACAGACAGATCAGCATTGAACTGACGTCGAAGGTCAGGCAGGCGAACCCCATGATTCCAAGATACTGCGCGCCCATTCCGACAATCTCGGGATTGTCGGAATAAAGCAGCATGATTTGACGCGGTATCGACAGCGATAATACGGCAAAAAGCACTGAAACTACCGCCGCAAATTTAATCATCATCGCAAAAATCCGACGGATCGACTCCATATCCCGTTTGCCCCAATACTGAGCCACCAGCACCGAAGCACCGCCGGACATCCCAAACCCGAGGACGTATAATATAAACATCGGCTGACCGCCGAGTGACGCCGCAGAGAGCATTGATTCACCGTTTTCAGCGAGCCCAAGCATGATTGTATCCATCATTCCGGTCGCAAACGAGATCAGATTCTGCAGTGCGATCGGAACCGCAATCAACAGCATATTCCGATAAAAATGTTTCGATTTAATCAGGTGCATTCGATGAAAACCCCCAGTACGCAAAGTATAACATCAAAGGCTTTAAAGTCAACAAAAATTTGCACGGGCGGTTGACAAAGATGGAGGGCTATGATATACTGACCACATAACTCCTGCTTACAAGGCAAAGGGAGGGATAACAAATGGCCGAAGTTCATGTCAAAAACGAGTCGATCGATAACGCTTTGAAAAAGTTCAAGCGCCAGTGTGCCAGAGACGGCGTCCTGGCCGAAGTTCGCAAGAGAGAACATTATGAAAAGCCGTCCGTGAAGCGCAAGAAAAAGGCGGAAGCAGCCCGTAAACGCAAGTATTATTGAGGCCTTTCCCTGAGCGTAAACAGACAGTCGAAAAGATCTGTGCAAATCAGAGCGGGCTTACAGCCCGCTTTTTGCATGTTAAAGGATAGATTTATGAAAATTTTTACCCCGGACGAGATGTTTTCCGATCTCTGCGAAATCACAACCCAAATGTTGAAAACACGCGGCATCACCTGGCTGGCGCTTGATCTCGACAATACCATCACCCATGACTGCCACGATGAAATTCCGGAAAAAATCGCAGAAAGACTGAATGATCTCAAAGCCGCGGGAATTTCCCTCGCGGTCATTTCCAATAATAACTCCGCCCGGGTCAAACGCTTTGCCGATAAGTCGGGCCTGATTTGCATCCCACAATCCCAAAAGCCCAAGAAAAAAGGGCTGTTAGCAGCCTCAAAAGCCCTCGGCAAGCCCCTCAGTGAGGGCGCTGTCGTGGGGGATCAGATTTTCACCGACGTCTGGGCCGGTAAAAACGCCGGCATGGCGGTTTTTCTTGTCGAGCCGCTGGGCGAAGATCTCGGGTGGTTCGTGCGTTTCAAACGGCGTCTTGAACGCCTGACAAAAGCGGGAAGGAACAGAGCCACATGCAAATAAGAATCGGCCCCGCAGGCGGATGCGACGAATTTGCGGCCAAATATAAATCGAATATTTTTCTGCCGGAGTTTATCTCCGATTTCAATTTGAACGCCTTTGAATATCAGTGCGGAAGAGGTGTCAACCTCGCCGAAAAAACCGCCGAGATTCTCCGCGAAAAGACCGCTGCAATCGGCATGGAAATCTCTTTGCACGCGCCCTATTACATCTCGCTCTCGGGCATTGTCGAAGAAAAGCGGCTCAAGAGCCTCCACTATATTCTGCTCGCTGCAGCCGCGATTAAAAAACTCGGCGGAACACGCATTGTTGTCCACGCGGGATCGGCTTCGAAAATCTCCCGTACCCGTGCCGTCGAATTGGCCAAAGACACGCTGATTCGGGCGCAGAAAGCCCTCGACGAGGCCGAGATGAGCGATGTGATTATGTGTCCCGAGACCCTGGGCAAAGTCAATCAGTTGGGCACGGTCGAGGAGGTCTGCGAACTGTGCAAAATCGACGACCGGCTGCTGCCCTGTATCGACTTCGGACACGTCAACGCCATGACCAACGGCGGCATTAAGGGCAAAGAGGATTACAAAAAGATACTCGACACGATTGAAAACGCCCTCGGAAACGACCGCATGAAACGCATGCACATCCACTTTTCCAAGATTGAATATACCCTTGCGGGCGGTGAACAACGGCACCTGACTTTTGCCGATACCGTCTACGGACCGGAATTTGAACCGCTGGGGGAACTGATTGTCCGAAAAAACATGACGCCTTTTATCGTCTGCGAATCGGCCGGCACCCAGACCCGCGATGCCGCACAAATGCTCGAATTTCTGAATGGAGTGAAATAGATGAACAACACCAAAAAAATCGCTAAACTGCTCCCCGAGGGAATCGACGCGGCAATTTTCACCGACGAAAACGACCGCTTCTGGCTGACCGGATTCCGTTCAAGTGCGGGAACCGTCGTAGTCGGCCACGAAAAAAGCGCATTTTACACCGACTTTCGCTATATCGAGGCCGCCAAAGCCGCGATTTCGGGCACCGAGGTCATTCTGCTGGATAAACTTTTTGATCAGCTGACCTCTTTCCTCGACGGAATCAACGCCAAAAAAATCGCCCTGCGCGACGACAAAACCACAATTCGCCTCGCCCGTCAATACGAGACGTCGCTGCCTAAATTTCATCCGCAATTCTCAAGGGAACTCGCCGATCTCTTCGAAGGGGCTGTCATGCTCAAGGACGAAGAAGAACTCGAAACCATGCGCAAAGCCCAGCAGATTACCGACGAGGCGCTGGCCGCCGTTCTCCCGCAGATCAAGGTCGGTATGCCCGAAAAGGAACTTACCGCCAAAATTGAAGATGAGATGAAAAAGCGCGGTGCGGAGGGCGTATCGTTCGACCTGATCGTGGTCAGCGGCAAAAAGTCGGCCATGCCGCATGGCGTCCCCGACGGCAGCCCCATTCAAAACAACGCCTTTTTAACAATGGACATCGGCGTCAAATATAACGGCTATTGCTCAGATATGACCCGCACCGTCTGTGTCGGCCAACCGACTGAGGAAATGAAGAAGGTCTATGAAATCGTACTGGAAGCGCAGAGACGCGCTCTCGCCGCGATTGCCCCGGGTAAAATCTGCAGCGATATCGATAAAATCGCCCGTGATTACATCTATCAGTCCGGCTATGAAGGCTGCTTCGGACACGGACTGGGTCACGGGCTCGGTGTGATGATCCACGAAAGTCCCCGCTTCTCTCCTGCCTGCTCCACTGTCTTACAGCCCGGCATGGTGCTTTCGGTGGAGCCGGGCATCTATTTAGAAGGGAAATTCGGCGTGCGCATCGAGGATGTAATCTTCGTGACCGAGACCGGCTGCGAGGATATCACAAAGTCGCCGAAAGAGTTAATTTGTCTTTAAAACATAACGGCACCATATGTGGCAGCCTGCGTAACATCGTAGGGGCGAACTGCGTTCGTCCGCCAAATCCCCCTCTGAGGAGGTGTGTCACGAAGTGACAGGGTGGTTAAATATAAACAAAACGCCGGGTTGCACCGGCGTTTTGTTTTGTTATAATCATTCCTTATCCTGCCGTTTTGCCCACTCGGCGAACGCAGCGAAGGCCTTTTGATCGGGCGCACTGATGTTTTGGGGCAGATTACCTATATCAAACCACTTGAGTTCGACAACCTCGGATTCTTGCGCTTTGATTTCTCCTGAAAAATCCCGGCAGATAAAGTTGACCTCGATAATCTGTACCTGATCACCGCCCGGAAACGTATACGTCATCCCCTCGCCCGAAAAGATGCCCAGCAATTCCAACTGATTGGCAATCAACCCCGTCTCTTCAAACAATTCCCGTTTTGCGGTGTCCTCCACGCTCTCGCCGATCTCAACGCCGCCCGCATGCATCGACCAGCACAGATTGTCGGTGCGCTTTTGTAAAAGTACTTTCCCGTCTTGATAAACAAAAACACCGGCCCCGACGCCGATCAGCAGGTCGTGGCCGATTTTTTTGCGGATTTCTTCGATATACCCCATAATGCTTCTTTTATTGGCTGACTATTGTGTAATAAACGCATCAATTTCAAGCTCAATCGCTTCGATTTTTGCAGAAAGCTCTTTGTAGGAATCCTTTTCCATCTCAATACCGCCCTCGGGCAGATAGGGTGAGAGATTCACTAATTCCTGCCGAATGTCGTAATATTGCAGAATGTAATCGTCGGTTGCTGTTCCGGCCAAAACAGCGGCATCCTTGGCCTCGTCAAGTTCAGAAAACATTGCCATCAGACGCTCGTTCAGCTGTGCAGTTCGCTTTGTGCCGACCACAGCGCAACCGGATAGAGAAAACATCAATAGTGCAGCCATCGCAATACAAAGAAATGCGGTGAGCATTTTATTCTTTTTAATATTCATTCTTTTCCTCCGAAAGATTGTTTATTTTCAAGCAAGCAATTTACATGATTTAATGCGGAAAAATTCCGCAAAACAAACGTTGTGTACAAACAACGTTTGTTTATCAGGCATCATTTTAGCACATATTCCTGAATCCGTCAATTCGTAATAAATTCATATTGCTTTTTATATTGTGTCATTATATAATTCAGTCGTCACCGTGCAGAGCGGTGTCAATCTGAATAGCGAGGCCATATTATGACCGTCAGGGAAATTACACCCGAAGACCGAGAAACTTTCTGTAAACTCTGCGAGGACTTTTACAACACCGGGGCCACAAAACGCGGCTATGATCGCGACAGCGCCCTGCTGACCTTCAATCAGGTCATTTCCAAACACGAGAATCTGTTCGGCTATTTTATTGTCGAACCCGAACTTGCCGCCATCGCCGGGTATGCGCTCATCACCACCTATTGGTGTAATGAGGAGGCGGGCAACGTCATCATTCTCGACGAAATCTACATTGACCCGCTGTTCAGGCATCACGGGTTCGGCATCGGATTTTTAAACTGGTTGGACAAAGAGTTCCAAGGAAAAGCGGTTTCGGTGACGCTTGAGGTGCTCTCGACGAATCTGGCCGCGAAGGAGCTCTATTCCAAAGAGGGCTTCGAGGAAGACGGCTTCGTCACGATGTCCAAGAAACTGTAATTTTTTCTTTAAAATAAAAACCGGCGGCCTTTTTGACCGCCGTATTTTCTCTTGCATCGATTTATTGATCCTGCATCTGCTTGATTTTCATCAGGTTGACCCGCGTGCTGCGGTCGGCCTCGTCGAGCTTCATCGTGATCATGCGGATCGTCGATTTGAAGTTCGGGATCATAACATATTCAAGGGCGTTTACGCGCCTGCGGGTGCGTTCGATCTCCTTGGCCATCAGTTGACAGCTCTTTTCGACTTCGGCCAGTTTGATCAATTTTTCAAACACCGCCTGCATCCGTTCGAGCGCAAAGTCCAACTCCGCGGAAGTCTGCGCAAGACCGTAAGGCAATGATGTGTCCACGTTTTCCCGCTTTAAATCAAATACGGGCGTGTTGACGCTCATGATGTTACGCGTGCTGACGTCAACCGAAACGCTCTGCATCGGAAACAGGAGCGCCGATTCGAGAGCGGGCGCGCTCATGACCGCGCTGGCCACGACAAAATTGCCGAATGCCGCCGAGAGTTCCTTTTCAACTTCCATTCTCAGTTCGCGGTTCTGACGTACCAGCTCTATAAACTTTTTGACCAGCTCGTCCTGTTTATCTTTGAGTAGCTTATGACCGCGCGTTGCGGTAGTGAGCCTCCGCTTGAGCTGGGTGAGTTCCATTCTGGTCGGGCTTACGTTGGTGACGGGCATCGGATCAGTCCTTCTTCGGGTAGTATTTCTCGATGTAAACTTCCTTAATTCGTTTCAGTTCGGATTTCGGGAAGATGGTCAGCAGTTCCCAACCGATGTCGAGCGTTTGCGCAATGGTTCTGTCCTCGGTTTCGCCCTGCCCAACATAGCGTTTTTCAAACGCATCAGCGAACTTGGCATAGAGTTTATCCATCTCAGACAGCGCGCCTTCACCCAAAATCACGGCCAGTTCCTTGGCCTCTTTGCCGCGCGCGTAGGACGAGAACAGCTGGTTCATCAGGCCGTCGTGATCTTCACGGGTCTTTCCGGCGCCGACGCCCTTTTGTTTCAGACGCGACAGCGACGGCAGCACGTCCACCGGCGGCAGAATGCCCTTACGGTAGAGGTCGCGGGACAAAATGATCTGCCCCTCGGTGATGTAACCGGTCAGGTCGGGGATCGGGTGGGTTTTGTCGTCCTCGGGCATCGACAAAATCGGGATCTGGGTGATCGAACCGGTGCGGCCGCGAATTCTTCCGGCGCGCTCGTAAATCGAGGCAAGGTCGGTGTACATATAGCCCGGATAGCCGCGGCGTCCCGGGACTTCTTTACGGGCGGCGGAAATTTCACGCAGCGCCTCGCAGTAGTTGGTGATATCGGTCAGGATGACCAACACGTGCATGCCCATTTCATAAGCCAAAAATTCGGCGGCGGTCAGCGCCATACGCGGTGTCGCGACGCGCTCGATGGCCGGGTCGTTGGCCAGATTCATAAACAGCACCGTGCGGTCGATGGCGCCGGTGGAACGGAAGTCACTGATAAAATAGTCGGCTTCTTCGTAGGTAATGCCGATCGCGGCGAAGACGACCGCAAACTGCGTATCGGTACCCAAGACCTTTGCCTGACGGGCGATCTGGGCGGCGATGCGCGAATGCGGCAGGCCCGAACCGGAGAAAATCGGCAGTTTCTGTCCGCGCACGAGCGTGTTCAGTCCGTCGATGGACGAGATACCGGTCTGAATGAACTCGGACGGAAAATCACGGGCGGCCGGGTTGATTGGACGGCCGTTGATGTCGAGACGCTCTTTGGCGATGACAGGCGCGCCGCCGTCACGCGGATTGCCGAGTCCGTCGAAAACGCGTCCGAGCATGTCCTCCGAGACGCCCAGCTGCAGACTCTTACCTAAAAACCGGACGCTGCTGTCACGCAGGTTGATGCTCTGCGAACCCTCGAACAATTGAATCAGCGCTTTGTCTTTGTTGATCTCGAGCACTCTGCCGCGGCGTTTTTCGCCGTCCTGCGTCGTGATCTCAACCAATTCGTCATATTTAACGCCCTCGACCTGCTCGACCAGCATCAGCGGTCCGACGATCTCGCGAATGGTTTGATACTGCTTATACATCGGTCTGCCCTCCTACTTGGTCTCGCCGAGCGTCGCCGCGGTCTGGCGGCGGATGTCATCGGCGATACGGTCGAATTCTTTGATATCTTCTTCCGAAATGTCTTTTTCACGGGCGAGGTCATGCAGCACCGGCATCGCCATGATGTCGGACAAAAGCGCGCCTTTGGCAACCGCTTCTTCGCCCAGTTCATAAAACAAAATCTCGTTACGCAGCATCTTATACATCTTGTGCGCCGAGCAGTAGCTGTCGGTGTCGGAGAAGGAGTTTTGCTGTAAATAGTCCTCACGCAGTGACCTTGCGGCCTCGAGCCGGAACTGATCCGCGACGGACAGCGAGTCGATACCGACCAGACGGACGATTTCCTGCAGTTCGGCTTCGACCTGCAGCAGGCGCATGGCTTCGGTGCGCACCCGCACCCAGTCGGAACTGACGTGATTGGTGAACCAGTCCTCCAACCGCTCCAAATACAGCGAATAGCTGTTGAGCCAGTTGATGGCCGGGAAATGGCGGCGGTAGGCCAGCGCGTAGTCGAGTCCCCAGAAGACCTTGACGATGCGCAATGTCGCCTGCGTGACCGGTTCGGACAAGTCGCCGCCCTGCGGGCTGACCGCGCCGACAACCGTCAGCGAACCCTCTCGCCCGTCGCTGCCCAAACATTTGACTTTTCCACTACGCTCATAAAACTCGGCGGCACGGCTGCCTAAGTAAGCCGGGTAGCCCTCTTCGCCGGGCATTTCTTCGAGACGGCCCGACATCTCGCGCAGGGCCTCCGCCCAGCGGCTGGTCGAGTCGGCCATCAGTGCGACCGAATAACCCATATCTCTGAAATATTCCGCAATCGTGATGCCGGTATAAATCGACGCCTCACGCGCCGCGACCGGCATATCCGAGGTGTTAGCGACCAAAATCGTGCGTTTCATCAGCGACTCGCCGGTTTTCGGGTCTTTTAATTCGGGAAACTCGTTCAGGACGTCGGTCATCTCGTTGCCGCGTTCGCCGCAGCCGATATAGACGACCACTTCAGCGTCAGCCCATTTGGCCAGCTGGTGCTGAACAACGGTCTTGCCGCTGCCGAACGGACCCGGGATGCAGGCGGTACCGCCCTTTGCGACCGGGAAGAAGGTGTCGATGATGCGCTGTCCGGTGATCATCGGAACCAGCGGCGGCAGTTTTTCAGCATAAGGACGCCCGACGCGCACCGGCCATTTCTGGAGCATTTGCAGTTCTTTGTCGCCCTCGTCGGTCGTGATGACCGCAACCGGCTCGACAACCGTAAAGCTGCCCTCTTTAATCTCTTTGACTGTGCCCTCAAAACCCTTGGGCACCATAATTTTATGGGTGATGATCTCGGTCTCGCGCACCGTGCCGATGATGTCGCCGCGCACGACCTTGTCGCCCTTTTTTACGGTCGGGACAAAATCCCATTTCTTTTCTCGGTCGATTTTATCGACGGTGATACCGCGCCCGATGAAATCACCGCTCTTTTCGCGGATAACCTCCAGCGGCCGTTGAATGCCGTCGTAAATCCCCCCGACGATGCCCGGAGCAAGCTCGACGGAGAGGGGTTCGCCCGTGGTCACGACCGGCTCGCCCGGCCCCAGACCCGAGGTCTCCTCATAAACCTGTATCGACGCGTTTTCGCCGCGCAGCTCAATGACCTCACCCACGAGGTGCTGATTGCTCACGCGGACCACGTCGTACATTTTCACGTCGTCCATGCCGTCGGCGACCACGAGCGGTCCCGAGACCTTTGTAATTGTTCCGGCCATAATTGATGATTCCTTTCCTGTGTGAAAACTCGCGTTACTGTTGTTTAAAAATATCGGTGCCGATGGCGCGCTCGACGCTCGCCTTGACCGCCGCAAGCCCTTTTCCGGTGCTGCCCGCATTATTCGGGATCAGAATCAGGGCGGGTGTCGTCTGGTTGCGATAGGCGGCGAAGACGGGTTCCAGTTTCTCCGCCAGCGGTTCGGTGATAAAAATAATGGCATAGTGTTCTTTTTCGAGTTCTGCAATCTTGCGCGAGGCCTCGCGCTCGTCGGAGGTGGCAAACACGGTCACGCCCAGCGCGTTAAACGCCAGAATCGAATCCCGGTCGCCGATGACTGCAATTTTACCTGTCATAAATATGATAACCTTTCCTCTTTGAGATTCTATTTTAATAGAATTTCAAATTTTCCCCCTAAAACAACTGACGCAGCCGCTGCCGGATGACCTGCGGGTTCATGCCGTTGATCTTACCGACAAGGATGATCCGCAGCTGGGCAATCTCGGTCAGTTTGGCCGACACATAGCCCATCAGCGGTTCGGGTCCGAAAGCGATCTTCTTTCCCATGCGCACAGTTTCCGTCAGATAGTCGTCACAGTCGCGCTCGAACCCCGCCAGATCCCCCTCGCCCGCACTCTTGGCGAGTGTGGCATACGGGGTGAATCCCAGCTTTTTCGAAAGCGCATCGGCACTGTCGAAGCAGTCGTCGAAAAACTCCACGGGCAGAGTTCCGCCCTCGATGAACACGGCGTAGAAAGCGCCTTTGCCGCCGGTGCGCGTCCTCAAAAAATCACGGAGGTTAGCCAGATCGATGCTGACGCGCACATAGTTAATAATAAATTCATTGCGGCACTTTTTGGCGTAATCCAGTTGCGCGGCATATTGCGCCCGATCGAGGGTCAGGTCGATCACACTGACCGACGAACCCGCCGAAAGGGCCTTGCGTACTGCGGCAACCGCTTCGCCGATAGCTTTTGGATACTTGGAAAAATCGCCGTCTTCAAAAGCATCTCTGAGTGTCGGCGGCTCGTAAATACCGAGTGCCGACATCAGCCGCGCGGGGTCTTCGCCCAGTTTTTCACACCGCAGCAACACTTTCAAATTAAAGATATCATAAGCGATCAGATACAACTCGGCCAATGCCCTGTCCGGGCAGACCTCGCGGATATATGACAGTACCGCCCGCGTCTGCGCGGTCAGCATGCCCTCAAACTCCTCCGGCTTTTGCAGCAAATCGGCGTTCTCGGCATAGACCGTGCCGGACAATGCCCGCAGGGCCGACGGCGCATCAGGTGCTTCCGTCAGCTGTTCAAACTTTGCCCGTGAGAGCAGTTTGTTTTCCAGTTCCGCGGTTCTTGCGACCGCGTAATAGTACCGTTCGCTCACTGTGTTCTCCTATTCGAACAGGATTTTTGCAATTTGGGCCTCGATCCGGTCGCGGTCGAGTTCCAGCGCGGCCTCGAAGGTGCAGACCTGCCGGCTGTTTTTGCCCTGCACGATAAACCCGTCTGTAATCTCGGAAGTTGAAGCGCCGAGTGCGACTTTTTTACCCGAGAGCGCGGCATTCATCTTTTCGACAATGCCGTCTCCGAGCTTTGCTTTGGCGTTTTCGGACAGCAGAATCTGTTCGCCGCCCTCGATCGTGCACTGCGAAAATAAACCCAGAACCGCTTTTTCATAATCGGCAGAACCGAATCCGGCGATGCGCTTTACGGCCTCGTCACAGACGCGGTCGATCAGCTCTTTCTTAGCGGCCAGCATCTCCTTGCGTACGGCAAGGGACGCATTCGATGCGGCGATGCGCTGTTTTTGGGCGCGCACGGCGGCCACCTTGGCTTCGGTCTGCGACTTCAGCTCGGCGATTTTAATCTCGTTGTCCCGTTTAATGCGAGCCGCTTCGGCTTTTGCCGCAGCGAGCATCTGCTCGCTCTCGGCTGCGCCGTCGGCCTCGATTTTATTCTTGATGCTCTCGATTCCGCTCATATCAGATGTTGATACCGAGCCACATCAGAACCGATGCGATCAGCGCCAGCAGCGCGTATGTCTCGACGATTGCGGTCATTGTAACGGCTCTGGAGCTGCTCTCGGGGCGTTTGGCGACGAGTGCGCATCCGCTTGCGCCGACTTTGCCCTGATAGATCGCCGAGATCAGACCGACGATGCCGATCGGCATTCCGGCCAACAGGAACAACATGCCCTGTTCAACCGAAAGCGCCGCGAGATTGCCCGAGAAGACGCCGATTTTAACCCAGATCAAAACCGCGATAATCAAGCCGTAAAGGCCCTGTGAACCGGGCAGCAGTTCCAGAATCAGAACTTTTGAAAACTTTTTGGGATCTTCGGTAACGACGCCTGCCGCCGCCTGACCCGCGATTTTAACGCCCATTGCAGAACCGATTCCCGCGAGCGCCGCCGCGATGAACGAGCCGAGGAACGCCAATACGATGCCGGTAAAGGCCGGATCGGTGACCGTGGGCGTGACCGTTGCAAAGAAATCCATTTTAAAAACCTCCGTGTTGTTGTGTTATGTCAAACGGGTTGCCCCGTGACAGCCATTATAGTGAAGCCACTTAAAAAATAAATACGTGGATAAATCAAGCGGTAAGTGGCTTCGCATTGGGTAAAACCACTTCAATTTTACGTTGAATTGAAGGTGGTTTTACTTTACTTAGTGATCTCGATATATTGAGTGCGTCTTGCCAGCGGGATAAAATCCTCGCCGTTGCCGTCATAGAACTTCGAGAAGAACTCGACGTACTGCAAACGGCTGGTATGGACGTAGGCCGACAGCAGCGAAAGCGAGAAGTTGAGCGCGTGGCCGATCAGCAGAATGATCACCATAAAGATGATACCGAAAATACTGTCCGTACCGGGCAGCCCCGCCATCATGTTGAACACCCAGCCGATGATGCCGGAGGAAAGCCCCAGCGCGAACAGGCGGGTATACGACAGCGCGTCACCCAAAAATCCGCTGACATTGTAAAGCGCCCCGAGGCCGCCGCCGAGTTTTCCGAACAGACCCTTAGCCGCACGTCCCTGCGTGAGCACGAGTACCAGCGCGGAACCGAGCGCAAGCCATTTCCCGATGGTCCCGATCAACACGCCCGTGTCGCCCGAAACCGCCATCGGGCCGGCCAGCATAATCAGTCCGGTGATAAACAGAATCCAAAAGCCCTGGTCAAAGATCGCGGCAAACACTTTGCCCTGCCGGATATTCTTGACGGCCATGGCGATATAGCCGCAGAACAGATGCACAACGCCGAGTCCGATTGTGAAGATCATCGTTTGGAGCGGAATCTCGAGCTGCAGCGGCATTCCGGTCTCGGACCGGATGGGCAGCAGCGCCGGAATCAGCGATGCGCCGAAATAACTGCCGAAAATCACGCCGACCAGAATTGAGGCCAGCCCTCCGGCCAAAAACACACCCAGATTCTTGCGCATTCCGGGCTTGGGATGCAAAAATAGCAGCGCGGCGCCGCAGGCCAGTGACAGAATCAACCCGTAACCGGCGTCGCCGACCATCATGCCGAAGAAGATCGAATAGAAAATTGCCAGCATGCCGTTGGGGTCAATATCACGGTAATTCGGATGTGAAAACGAGTCGGTAATGGCCTCGAAGGGGGTTGCGATCTTGCTGTTGCGCACCAAAACCGGAGGCTCGTCCTCGTCGGTCACGTCTGAAAATTCCACAACCGCGTTGTCTGTGACTTCGGAAATGGCCTTTTTCAGCGCTTCTGTGCTCTCGGCGGGAATCCAGCCGTCGGCGGTAAAACAGCGCATCGTGTCCTCGGACAGCGCCTTGGCGTCCAACCGTCCGCTCTTGATCGCGGTCAGGTCGCTCATATTTTCAAAATAGTCCAATAAATCGCCGCTGCCCGCCTCGGCCTCAATGGTTTCTTTGGCCTGTTCCAGTTCGGCGATCTCTTTTTTCAGCCGCTCGGTTTCTGTTTTTGCCGTGTCGGCAAACTCGGAAAAATCCGCCTTGGACCAGTTAAACCGCTTGGCGGTCTCGTCCCATTTTTGTCCCGCGCTTTTATGCGCGGCAACGATATAATATGTATTTTCAGCGTCGGCAAAAATCTCCTCAAGAGCGACCCCGTCGAGCTGTGCCGTCTCGGCGGAAAAACCCGCGCTGTCGCGCTGCAAAACAAAGCCCGCCGAAACCAATGTCGATTCGGTGTCGTGAATCTCGGAAAGCGGGGTTTTCACCGGCAGCCAGGGAAACAGTGCCGTTATTTTTGTTTCGGCTCGTTCACGTTTGCCGTTGATCTCGTTCAGGCGGCTCTCGTACTCCCGCACTTTTGCCACGGCTTCTTCCAGCCGCTTTTCATCCTTTGCAAGGCCGCTCGCGGTCTGTTCGTCGACCGGACGTGCCACCACGTCGAGTGAAGCCAGCAAACTTCTGGTCTCCACGCGGTATTTTGAGAGAAAATCGATGCAAAAGTCAATTTCAGCCCGGTTTGCCAAAAGGGTCTCGACCTGCTTCGCCTTCTCGGCGTCGCGGGCCTCCCCGACAAACTGAACCTTGCCCAACTTCTGTAATTTTTCCAAAATCTCATCCTGTTCGCCGATCAGGCCCAGAATTGAGACCTTTTTCATCTCAACGATCATTTTGCGACAAGCTCTCCGATCACGATTTTTAAAGCCGCCTCAACGTTCTTTTGCGCATACTCCATCGTCGCGGCAATCTTTTGCCTGCCATCTTGTATCTCTTTTTCCATGGCCGCAGCGCTGTCACGCTCAGCCTTAAAAGTTCCTTCAATCAGCTGTTTATGCGTCAGATCATACGCCGCATCATATTGTTCCATCGCCTCGGCCCGTGCCGTTTCCACGAGTTGTTCAGCTTCACTTTTGGCCGCTTCGACACGTTTTCGAACGGCTTCTTCGGCCTGTTTGACCTGGGCGACAAGTTCGGTGTTCATGCTGGGTTTCCTTTCGTCATTCGTTTTCACATATCGGTAATTTTGTGATTAAGACCTTTGCGATTCGAAGATTTTCAACTTCGGCGATTGTAAATTTCAGTCCGGCGACCTCAATCTCGGCATGTTCTTCAAGCGCAGGGATATGCCCCAACTGCGACAGCAGCAGTCCGCCCACGGTGTCGTAATCACCTTCCGGCAGTTCAATGTCGAGCAATTCTTCGAGATCCGAGAGCAGCATGCTCCCGTCAACCTCATAGGTGTCCTCACCGGTTTTGACGAATTCCTCTTCCTCGTCGTCATATTCGTCGCGCATATTGCCGACGATGCTCTCAAGCAAGTCCTCAATGGTCACGAGCCCGGAAGTGCCGCCGTATTCGTCGACGACGACGGCGAGCTGGATGCGGCGTCCGGTCAGTTCCCGGAACAACTCACTGCAGCTGACCGATTCGGGCACGAAAAACGGGGGACGCATGACCTTTTCGGCGTTGATATTGGCGGGAAGCTGTTTTCCGACATATTTCAAAAGATCTTTGACGTAGACAATGCCGATGATGGTATCAATGTCATCGCGATAAACCGGAAGCCGTGAATATCCCTCGTCGATGGCCAGTTTTAAGACTTCGTCGACCGTATCGATATTTTCAACGGCACAGATCTCGGTGCGATGGGTCATCACCTCGACGGCGACGCGATCATCAAACTCAAAGACGTTGTTGATCATCGCCTTTTCGCTGTCCTCGATGACGCCCTTTTCCTGACCGACGTCGACCATCATACGGATCTCTTCTTCGGTCACCTGTTCGTCGCTCTCACCGGGGATAACTCCGAAAATGCGTGCAAACCCGGTCGCCGCCCATTTGGTAAAGGCGGTCATGGGATAATTCAAAGCATAAACCAGCTTGAGCCAGCCGGAAAACGCCAGAGAAAGTTTCTCGCAAAAATGCGCACCGAGCTTTTTCGGAAACCAGTAGCCCAGCGTCAGATAGACGACGGTGCAGATGATAAACAGCAACAGCGCCGATAAAATCGGTGCAAACCCACCGGACTTGACAAACCAACCGGTGACATCCGCAGAAAACGCAAGCATTGTACAGATGACAAAGGCCAGCGCAAGCATAATGCGTCCGGTGTCCAAACTATCGTAAAAGCGGGACGGCTCCGAGGTCATTTTCAAAACACTCTGAGCTTGTTTCTTGCCTTCCTCAGCCAGTTTTTTCAGCCGGGAATCGGCAATGGTGACCGCCGCCGTCTGGGCCGCGCAGGTGATAAACGCAAAGATCAAAAATGCGATCCCGGTGATACACCACCATATATCGCCGTCTATGGAAATTCCCCCAATAAAACATAAAGTCAGGCCTTTACACATTAGCCTGATTTTATTCTATCGCATTTGGTCCGAATTGTCAACGATATAGACACCATCTTTTCCGTCTGCGGTCATTAAAAATATATTTTCCGGTTTTAAGCCCTTCTCTTTCAACAATTTTCGCAGCCAATTCTCGTCGCGGCCATAGAATTTTAAACCGTTGGGATTGATCTTGCCGTCCGAAATTACCACCGCCGGAATGCCGTTTTCGCAGCGATCTTCCCGTAAAAACACCGACATGTGCCCGTTGGTCTCAAGTACAATGCACGACAGGTTTTCAGGATTCGGGCAGCCCCGCTGGCGCATAGCCTCACAAATATCCTCGACGGTAATACGTTGCCTGCGCATTTCGGAACGATCGATTTTACCCATGTTCATTAAAAAGCTCGGTGAGCCGTAAAAAAACTTGTTGACCTGAGGATTCGCCAGCGTCAGCGCCGACATCCCCAATTCCAGCAGCACCAGCAGTCCGACAGCTGCCATCGATTTAAAAAACGGCATGGTGGGATCGATCAGCGGCTCGGTAGCAATCTGAGAGATGATAATGGTAATAGCCAGTTCCGGCACCTGCAATTGACCCACCTGCCGCTTGCCCATGATGCGTACCGCCGCGATAATCGCAATAAACGCGCCCGCTGTCTTCAACAGGAAAATCCACAAAAACAACCGCCTCCCGGGGTTTAGGTTGACCCCGAAAAGCGGTAAATATTCTTGTAGGGAACGGTCTTGACCGTTCCGTTTTCGGATATTGGCGAGATTGAAAATCTGTGCACTCTGTCAGTAGATATTTAAATCGTTTAAAATGAATTTTTGCAATCGGTGTCGATCACTTGACGAATGTGTGGTAAATCGCATTGATCGCCGGTTCGAAACTGGTCTCTTCCACGCCGATGATGATGTTCAGCTCACTGCTGCCCTGATCGATCATACGCACGTTGATACCCTCTCCGGCGATACAGCGGAAGATACGCGCGGCGGTGCCGATGGCGCTCTTCATGGCGCGCCCGACAACCGCAATCAAAGCCAGCCCCCTCTCAAGCCGAATCACATCGGGCTGCGCGGTAATCATCATCTCATCCATGATCTGCTTTTCGAGGCCGGCGATATCACGTTCGCTGACAATCACACACAGCGAGTCAATTCCCGACGGCATGTGTTCGAAACTGACATTGTGTTTTTCCAACACCGAAAGTACCTTGCGGCCGAAACCGATCTCGGTGTTCATCATCTCTTTTTCGATGATAATAATGCAAAAGCCCTTTTTCCCGGCGATACCGGTGATCACGTTCTGCAAATCCATCCGGTCGGTATGTGCCACGATCATGGTACCGGGCGCTTCGGGATCGTTGGTATTGCGGATATTGATCGGAATACCGCTTTCGCGAACCGGGAAAACGGCGTCCTCGTGCATGACGGTCGCACCCATATAGGCCAGCTCGCGCAGTTCGCGGTATGTGATGGTGCTGATGGTACGAGGAGAATCGACGATGTGCGGGTCGGCCATCAAAAAGCCGGAAACATCTTTCCAGTTTTCATATAAATCCGCACCCGCAGCTCTTGCCACGATCGAACCGGTGATATCCGAGCCGCCGCGCGAAAAGGTCTTGACGGTTCCATCGGGCATACTCCCGTAAAATCCCGGAATTACGGCGTTCGGGCAGCCCGACAGCCGCTTTGACAATACGGAATTCGTGGTTTTGGCGTCATAATTGCCCTTATCGTCAAAGAAGATCACTTCGGCGGCGTCGATAAATTCAAAGCCTAAAAATTTCGACATCACCAGTCCCGACAGATATTCACCGCGGCTGGCGACATAGCACTCGGGATGCTTGATATCGGACGCAAGCACCCGTTCAATGTTTTTACGTTCTTCCGATAGGTCAAGCGAAAGCCCCAACCCCGCGATGATCTCGTCATAACGCGCGAAAATGGCGTCTAAACTCTCAGACCGGTCGGTATCTTTTTTCAGCAGCGACAGCAGCAGATCGGTCACCTTGATGTCCGCCCCAAAGCGTTTGCCCGGAGCCGAGGGAACGATATAGCGGCGGTCGGGATTCTGCGCAATGATCTGCGCCGCTTTTTTGAATTGTTCGGCGTCGGCCAGCGAAGTGCCGCCGAATTTCGCCACACGGATATGTCTTTCCTGCATTTGCCTTGCTCCATTATAAGATTACGGCACGATGCCGTTTATATACAATTTATATTCAATATTTCTGCCTTGAATTCCCCTGCACTAACGTACGGCGGTGAACACATAGGTCGGAAGCAGCGCGCAGAGAACCGCTTCTGTGGTTCTCCAAAAGAATATTCTTAACAGAATATTCTTCCTGCTTCAAAAAACTTGATAGATACTATGACGCGTATGATGCGGCGTCATGCCGTTTACAGCAGTTCTGCGGACGCCTTGTCGAGATATAAAATCCAGTCGGCCTTTTGCTTGAGCAGCGTGGCCGGAACCATCGGGGAAAGTTCTCCGTAAACGGTATTTCGCACGGCGTCTGCCTTGACCTTGTGCGGCACAATCGAGATGATCCGCTCGCTCTTCATAATCTGTTTCGGGGTCATCGTGATGGCCTGCTTGGGGACGTCGTCCACGGTGGCGAACCAGCCCTCGCCGACCTGCTGGCGTTTGCAGGCGTCGTCGAGGTTGACCACGATGTAGGCCTCGTCGTTGTCGAAGTCGGCGGGCGGGTCGTTAAAGGCGATATGGCCGTTTTCGCCGATGCCGATCACACCGAGGTCAATCGGCGCGCTGCGCAGTTCTTCGGTCAGTTTTGCGATATTGGCTTTGACGTCACCCTCGCCGCTGACAAAATATGCGGCTTTCAGCGGCACCTTTTCAACAAACCGCTCGGTCAGGTATTTTCGAAAACTTGCGATATGGGTAATCGGCAAACCGACGTATTCGTCGAGATGGAACATCTCCACTTTTGTCCAGTCGACCGGCTGTTGAATCAGGTTTTCAAACATTTGAAACTGGGACGCGCCCGTTGAGAGCAGAATGCGCGCCGTTCCCTTGGCTGCGATGGCTGCGTTGATGACCCGCGCCGCTTCTTCGGCTGCGGTTTTCCCGAGCTGTTCGGGTGTGTCGCTGACAGAGATTTTCATGAAAAAGCCTCCAAAAAGAAATTACGGGAAGAATTATATCATACAATGAAACGATTGGCAATCTGAATTCGCGGGTTGCCGGTCCGGTGCAATTAACAGTTGGCAGTTTACAGTGAACAGTGACATTCCCGCTCAAACGATTTCCCTCAGTACAAGGAAAGAACTTATTTTTGGCATACGAAGAAAACTTGGTAGTTCATGAGAAAAAAGAGGGGGCGGGCGATTACAAATCGCCCCTACATTTTTTCCGCCGCACGGTACCTTACCTTTTCTTCTTTCTCTTTTCATTTTTCCCTTTTCACTATAAAAACCCCCGCCCCGAACGGGTTTCGTTCGGGGCGGGGTTAATGGTTATACCGCAGAAGGGAATACGGGCGCACACGCAGGTGCGCCCCTACAATTCTATTCTACATCCTGCAGGGCGTCGTAGCCCTCTTCGCCGGTGCGCACCTTGACAACGTTCTCCACGTCATAAACAAAGATCTTGCCGTCGCCGATGTTTCCGGTATAAAGCACCTTCTTGGCGGTCTCGATGACCGTGCGGACAGGCACCTTGCTGACGACGATCTCAACTTTAACCTTGGGCAGGAGGTTGGTCTCAAATTTGGCGCCGCGGTAATATTCGGTGTGTCCGCCCTGCACGCCGTAACCCAAGACATTAGATACGGTCATGCCCGTGATGCCGATACTGTCCATGGCCTCCTTGAGCTGCTCAAACTTACTCTGCTTTGCAATGATCTCGACCTTGGTCATCTTGATACCGGAAGTGATCCTTTCAGGCGCTTTCCGAATCTCAATCGGAAGTGCCTCTTCGACCGGAACCGTACCCGTGATTTCCGTCCTAGCACTCTCAAGCGCCATCGCGTTATCCGCATAATCGACCGTGACAAAGTCGGGATAGGCGTGGTTGCCGTGTTCGCCGACGTCAAGACCCTCAATCTCCTCCTGCGCCGTAACGCGAATACCGAGTGTGGCCTTAATCAGAAGCCAGACGCCGACGGACCCCGCAAAGACGAACCCGCCGACCGCAAGCACGCCGAGCGCCTGTGCACCGAGCATTTTAAATCCGCCGCCGAAGAATAACCCGTTTTCTGTCGCAAGACCGACCCCCGCCTGTGAAAACAAACCGACAAACAGCGTACCGAGTACGCCGTGCACCAGATGCACCGAAAGCGCGCCGACCGGATCATCGAGCTTCATGCGGTCAAAAAACAATACCGAAAGCACGACGATGATACCCGAGACGGCGCCGATAATCAAGGAACTCGTGACACTGACATAGGCGCAGCCGGGTGTAATCGCAACCAGACCTGCCAACAGGCCGTTGATCGACATACCCAAATCGGGCTTGCCGATGACAATCCACGAGGTTGCGGTCGCCGTCAGAATGGCCATGATGCCCGCAGTGTTCGTGGTCACGACAATGTGCGAAATCGCCGAGGGATCGGCCGCCATCGTGGAGCCGGGGTTGAATCCGAACCAGCCGAGCCATAAAACAAACGCACCGATGGTCGCCAAACTCATGTTGTGCCCGGGAATCGCATTGACTTTGCCGTCCTTGGTGTATTTTCCGATGCGCGGCCCCAACAGTATTACCCCCGCCAATGCAGCCCAACCGCCGACCGAATGTACCACCGAGCCGCCCGCAAAGTCGAGCATGCCGATGTTCGCCAAAAATCCGCCGCCCCAAATCCAGTGACCCACGATCGGATAGATAAACATGGTCAAAAACAGCGAAAAAATGATAAAAGAAAGGTATTTAACCCGCTCGGCCACGGCGCCCGAGACGATGGTCGCAGCTGTTCCGCAGAACACCAATTGAAAGAAAAACTTAGCCCACAGCGGAATGCCGGTCCACGAAATCGCAGAATAAACACCCTGATAGGCCTCCCCGACGGCGGGCGAATTATCGGCACCGCCTACCATAAACAGACCTTGGAGGCCGATGAAGCCGTTGCCGTCTCCAAACATCAACCCCCAGCCCAAAATTAAAAAGCCGAGTGACGAGACCGCAAATACGATAAAATTCTTCGATAAGATATTGACCGCATTTTTCTGCCGTGCAAGACCGCTCTCAACCGCAGCGAAGCCGAGGTTCATAAAAAAGACCAGCGCGCCGGCAACAATGACCCATAGGGTATCCAGCATAACCTGAGTATCCATAGCTTTCCCTCTTTCTTCCTAAAATAAAAAATTAAAGCAACAAAAAAGGGGTTGCGGACAAAAAGCCCGCAGCCCCATTGCTGCTAACCACACAAGTATATGTGCGGTGTTTTAAAAAGTCAAGAGATTTCAGTAAATTTCAGTAAAACGGTTTTTATGCATCGACCGTTTGGTGACCGGCGGTGACCAGCCGATAATAAGCGCCGCGTTTGGCCATCAGTTCCTCGTGATTGCCGCTCTCGATAATCTTGCCGCCGTCTATATACATGATCCGGTCGCAGTCGCGGATGGTCGACAGCCGGTGCGCAATCAAGAAGCTCGTGCGCCCTTTGAGTACCGCCGCAATGCCCTTTTGCAGCGCCTGCTCAGTTTTGGTATCGATGGAACTCGTCGCCTCGTCCAAAATCAGAATTTTCGGATCGCTGACAATGGTTCTTGCGAACGCGATCAGCTGTTTCTGCCCCTGCGAAAGACCGGATGCCCGTTCGGCAATCTCGGTCTCATAACCCTTAGGCTGCTGCAGAATGAAATGATGCGCCGAAACGGTTTTAGCCGCATTTTGCACCTGTTCGTCGGTTGCGTCAAGCAAACCGTAACGGATATTACTCGCAATCGTACCGGAAAAAGCGAAACTGTCCTGCATCATAATACCCATTTGGCTGCGTAGGGATTTCATTGTCACCTTGCTGATGTCGTGCCCGTCGATCAAAACCTGCCCGGACTTGATATCGTAAAACCGTGAGATCAGGTTGACAATCGTCGATTTACCGCTGCCGGTCGGACCGACCAGCGCCACGCTCTCACCCGGCTTAATCTTAAAGCTGACCCCGTGCAGAATTTCAATGCCCTTTTCATATTCGAAATGTACGTCTTTAAATTCGACCTCACCCTTGATCGGAGGCAGTGTCTCCGCATGTTCACAGTCGCTTATCTCGGGTTTCGCATCCATCATCTCAAAAATGCGTTCCAAATAAGCCACCGCAGTCATAAAGTTGTTTAAAACAACTGCCAACGAAAGAATCGGCGTCCAAAACTGGCCGGCGTATCCGGTCATAACGACGATCGTACCGACCGTGGCGGACGGCGCAAGGATCATCACGCCGGCGGCATAAATCAAACAAGTAACGGCATTGGCAACGGTATCAACCGAAAAATTCATAATTTGCCCGGCCATAACCGCTTTTACCCAGGATTGTTTGACATTTTTCGCAAGGCGGTCACAAATTCCGCGGTTATATTCCTCACGCGCAAAAATCTGCGTAACTTTCATACCGTTGATATTCTCGGCAAAAAAGGCGGTCAGGTTGCTGCTCTTGTTGGAAAAACGACGCCAGACTCTCACCTGTTTCGGCCGCATTAAGAACGCAATCAATATGAAAAGCGGAACGCCTGCCAAAGAATACAGTGACAGCGTGACATCTTTCATAAACATAAATACCAAAATAATCAGAATATTAAACATATCGAGGATAAACGTTACGACCCCGTTTGTAAGGACATTCGCCAACGCGTTGATATAATTAATGATTCTGACCAGGATCTTGCCGTGCGGACGGCTGTCGAAATAAGAAAACGAGAGTTCCTGCATATGCTGATAAAGGTCATTTCTGATATCAAAGATAATGCTTTGGCCGAGTATGGCCATCATGCGCATTCGGACGATTGACAAAACAATCGACACCAAAATGCATGCCACCAATATTCCGCCGTAAATGAAGATCAGCTTAACGTCTTTATTTGGGATGGCTTTATCGATAATCGAACCGCTCAGCGTTACGGTGAACAACGCTGCGGCGCTGCTGATAAAGCTTGCTATCAGCGTAATAATTAGTTTCCATTTGTATTTTTTAATATAGACGCCGGCGCGTTTTAAATGCTTAAAACTGAATTTTGTATCAAGCGTCTCGTCTATATCATATCGGTTACGAGCCATTTTCATTTCCCTTCTTTCGCGTTTTGTCCGCGTTATGTGGGACGTTTTATCCTATATAATAAGCGAAGCTTTCATACTGACTGCCGCACACAAAGAATAAGGTTTTGCGCTTACTCCGTCTGCTGTGACTGGATTTCATAGATGTCACGGTAGAACCCGGGTTTGCGGATCAATTCCTCGTGCGTGCCGCATGCGGTGATCTCGCCGTCCTGCATCACGAGAATCTCATCCGCCTCGGCGACCGTCGAGACGCGTTGGGCGATAATAATCTTGGTGCAGGTATAGGGCAGCGACTGAAGCTGTTCCCAGATATATCGTTCGGTTTTCATATCAACCGCGCTGGTGGTATCATCCAGAACCAGAATCGCCGGTTTGATGGCAATCGCGCGGGCAAGCGCCACCCTTTGGCGCTGACCGCCCGAAAGACCCATGCCGCGCTCACCGACAATGGTGTCATACCCCTCTTCCATCTTGGAGATAAACTCGTCGGCATCAGCGCGTACCGCACTCTCTTTGACTTGTTCTTCAGACATATCGGGATCACCGAATGCAATGTTGCCGTCGAGGGTATCGGAAAACAAAAATACGTCCTGCGTGGCCATGCCGATGTTTTTGCGCAGACCCTGAAGGTTGTAATCGCGCACGTCGACGCCGTCGATTTTAACACTGCCCTCGGTGGCATCGAAAAAGCGGGCCAACAAATTCACCACGGTGGTCTTGCCGCTGCCGGTCTCGCCGACAATGGCCAGTGTCTTGCCGGATTCGATATTAAAGTTCAGATTTTGAACAATCGTGGTGTCATGAATTTTCAGCGTGACGTTTTCGAAACTGATATTGCCCTTGAACCGTTCGGGCTTCACACAGTCGGCACGGCTGACAATACGAGGCTGCGTATAATATAACTCCATGGCCTTATCAGCGCTCGGGAAGAAATTCTGAAAATCGTTAAGGAAATTGCCGATGCTGCGGATTGAGGTAGCCAGTGCCCAAATCAGGGAAGTAAATGCCGTCAGATCGGCGACGGTCATTTTCCCCTTGATCGTTAAAAATCCCCCGATTGTCAGCACGATTACGGTCAGAAACTGTGATAAAAACTCCGGGATCGGCCAGATTGAAAGCCAATTCCTATTTGCTTTCAGCGCGGCTTCCTGATAATCTTGGTTGGCTCCGTAAAAGCGGTCGTATTCATAATCCTCACGGGCGAATGCACGCACAGTCTTGTTGGCGTCGATGTTTTCCTGCGCGATCTCGGACAGACGGGTCATCTTTGCGCGGTTAACGGTATACAGCGGCCGCATCTCTTTGGAAAATCGCCGAGATGTGACATAAATAAACGGCAAAATAATCAACAGACAAAGCGTCAGAATCCAGTTGATCGTGAAGAAGTAAATGACGGACGCAAAAAACATCAATGTCGTCGACACAATGGTAAACATGGTGCTGCGGGCATTCAAACCCACCACATCGAGGTCGCCCTGCACGCGCGTCAGAATATCACCGGCGTTCATGCGGGAATAAAAGTCGCCCTCCAGCATGGTGAGATTTTTGAAGATGCGCATTTTGATGTTGTAAATCAGTGTCTGAGTGGACGACTCGCGCAGATACACCCCCGTCGTATTCAATGTATTGCGCAATAACACAAGGCCCATCCACAGCGCCAAAGCCGGTAGCAACCAACTTTCGGGATCGGGTGTCCCGGCAGTAATATTGCCGACGATATAGCGCGTCAGAATGGGCCATACGAGTACGAACAGCGCGACGATGACATTGAGAATATGTGCGGTTATGTATCGGAATAATGTTCCTTTAAGGTTCTTAAACATCCAGCGGATTTGAAGCATGGAAAGCCCTCCCTTCATTACGTCGAAGGTTTTGAACCGCCAAAAGTATACCCCACCCCACCGCAAATGTAAACCCTTTTTCCGAATTTTTTAGAAATCTTGTAAGATTTCCCTTATGAGAGATAACCAAGTTTATAAAATTTGTCCAATCTGATTAAATCAGATATAATTTTGTGTTGACAAAGCAAAAACGGTATGCTAAAATCGGGTATCGGCTGTGACCGAGACCAAGTAAACAGAAACTTCACCCACAGAGAGCTGCCGGTCGGTGAGAGGCGCGGGAATGGGTTTTTGTCGAATACTTCTCGTGAGCTGCGCCCCGAAATTCAGTAGGCGGCGACGGGATCGCCCGTTACAGCGACAGGGTATTCATAGTGAAGCCACTTAACAATCAAAGCAACAATAAACCGTAAATTGCTTCACATTGTACCCGCAGAGGTTTTTTGCGTGAGTAAAAAACAAACCGAGGTGGTACCGCGGACTACAATCCGCCCTCAGGATGAGGGCGGTTTTTTTATTGGACTTGCCCTCAAAAAAGGAAGGGTCAACATGGCAGTAAAAATCATCCTTCTCGTCGCCTTCTTCGCGGTGACAATCGCAATCGGCATCTATTTCCGCAAAAGGGCGTCGACCGTCAGCAATTTCGTGCTCGGCGGACGCAACATCGGACCGTGGCTCACGGCCTTTGCCTACGGCACCAGTTATTTCTCGGCAGTTATTTTCGTCGGTTATGCGGGTCAATTCGGCTGGGACAACGGGATCTCGGCCGTCTGGATCGGTCTTGGCAACGCTTTCATCGGGTCGCTTGCGGCCTGGATGATACTTGCAAGACGCGCGCGCATCATGACCAAGCACTTCGACTCGGCCACCATGCCGGACTTTTTTGAAAAGCGCTATGACAGCAAAGCACTCAAACTGGCCGCGGCAATCTTGATTTTTGTATTCCTGATCCCCTATTCGGCGTCGGTCTATAAAGGCCTTGCACAGCTGTTCTCCTCGGCCCTCGGCGTCAGCAATCTCTGGGTCGTGCTCGCCATGGCGCTGTTCACCGCAGTCTATGTCGTTTTGGGCGGTTATGTCGCCTCGGCCGCCAATCATCTTTTCCAAGGCATCATCATGCTGATCGGCATTGTTGCGGTCATCGCCTCGATTCTGGGCGGAAAAGGCGGATTCACGGAAGCGATCAACCAGCTGTCTCAGATCAGCAGCGATAAAGCGCCGGAATTGCAGGGTGCGTTTGTCTCATTTTTAGGGCCGAACCCGCTGATGCTGCTGTCGGTTGTCATTCTGACCAGCTTCGGCGTTTGGGGCCTGCCGCAGATGGTACATAAGTTCTACACCATCAAAAGCGAAAAATCCATCCGCGCGGGAACGGTCATCTCGACCCTGTTCGCCTTGATCATCGGCGGCGGCGCCTATATGCTCGGCGGTTTCGGACGGCTGTTCTACACCCCCGGTACGGAAGGCTTCAGCTATAACAACATCATGCCGACCATGCTGGTAAACAATCTCTCCGATCTGTTGGTCGGTGTGTTACTGGTACTGATCCTCTGCGCATCCATGTCCACACTCGCCGCATTGGTGTTGACTTCATCGTCCACCGTCGTACTCGACTTTATCAAGGGCACCGTTAAAAAAGACATGAATGAGAAGCGGCAGGTCTCGTGGATTCGCATCCTCTGCGCCGTGTTCATCGTGATCTCGGTTGTCATTGCACTCTTCCCGGGCACGCTGATCACCACATTGATGTCGCTCTCCTGGGGCGCATTGGCCGGCGCTTTCCTCGGACCGTTCTTATACGGTTTATTCTTTAAAAAGGCTACCAAAGCTTCGGTCTGGGCCAGCTTTGTCGTGGGCGTCGGCATCACGGTAGTAAACCTGTTCGTGCCGTTCATCAACAGCCCGGCTTCTTCGATTGTCGCCGGGGCCATCGCAATCATGAGCTCGTTTGTGGTTGTGCCGCTGGTCAGCTTGTTCACAAAAAAACCCGATCCCAAGCAAGTCGAATGGGCATTCTCCTGCTATGATAAACAGGTCGAGACAACGGCAGAATCAGTTCTGGTCGACACGGAGGAACCCAAGGCCTGAACCGCATGTAATTTTATAAAAAGGAAGTAATTGATTGAACGGTGTCGGGAAAAAGCCTGCCGTGGCAGCGCTTGCGATCACATCGCTGTTTGTGATCAATGCGGGTGTCTATGCGCTCTTCGCGTTATTCTATTGCTTTGTGCAGCTTTTTCTCGGCACCATGCACACCCCGGTTGAAGTCGGCGCTTTGCTGTCCGTCGGTCAGGTTGCGGCCGTCATCTCCCCGCTGATGTTCGGCATTGCGGCGGACAAAGCAAAATATAAAAATACTATTCTGATCATCACGGTCGCCGGTTCGGCGGTCTGCTACTTTGCCATGACGCTGTCAAACAGCTTTATCTGGCATGCAGTGACCATCGCGGCGGCCCTTTGCTTTTTAGCGCCTTCAGCCACGCTGACCGATACCATCACGCTCGAATACACCTATCGCAACCAATTAAAATACGGCACCATCCGCGTGATGGGGACGATCGCCTACGGCGTCATCGCCTGTGTGCTTTCGCTGTTCATCAAGGACGACTACTCACCGGTGTTCATCATCTATCTGATCGTAGCCGCCGCGAGTTTAATCACCCTATTTGTCACCCCGAAGGTCGAGGGGCACGCGTCGAAAAAAAAGCTCTCGCTGGCTCCGCTGTTTAAGGATAAAGTCCTGATGTGGCTGTTTGCTTTCATCGCGGTGGCCAATTTCGGATGGGCCTACTATCTCAACTTTTTCCCTTCCTATCTGATCGGCGAACTCGGTGCTCCGAAATGGGTCTGGGGTCTGAACGTCCTGTTGACCGTTGTGGGCGAAATCCCGTTCTTTTTACTGTTTACGGGGTTGTTTCGCCGGTTCGGCTCCAAAAAACTGATGTTCACCGCCATGCTGCTCACCACGTTCCGTTATATCATGCTGGCGCTGTTCACTGCACCGTCTTGGTTGCTGTTTGCGGGCGTCATCACCGGCGTCTCAATCTCGATGTCGGGATATTGCGCCTCGGTTTATATCACCGAAAATATTCCGGGTGAATTGCAGGCCTCGGCGCAGACATTGATGTGTGCGCTGCCTGCAGGCGTGCCGAAAATTCTGGCCGGCATCCTCGGCGGAGTGATGACTCAGACGCTCGGAACAAAGACCTCGTTGTTTCTGTGTTCCGCGCTGGGTGCGCTCGCCGTTATCGTCTATTTCTTCACACTCGGCCGCAAATCGGTTGAATACCATTCCGCCGACGGCGTCAAACTCAGATAATTCCTCTAAAAATATATAAAACCCCTTCTCGTGATGCCATCGCCGCGAAAAGGGGTTTTATATATTTTTAATTCGGGATTCTTTATTCTACCGTACGGCTGCCGTCAGACCGGATTCGCATGGCCTTACAGCTGCCCTCGCCGAAGATCTTTTCGATTTCGCGTTTGTAATCAGCCAGCATTCCGGTCGGCAAAAACACCTGAATTGTGCCGCCGAAACCGCCCCCCTGCAACCGGCAGGCGCCGATACCGTTCAAAAACCGCTCGGTCAGCGCAAGCCCCACGCTAATCCCCTGAAACGCCGGATCGGAAATTGCATAGGCATTTTGATTATACATAAATGAAGAACGCCCCGATTCGTTGACCAGACGTAAAAACGCTTCAAAATCACCCTTTTGCAACGCTTCCTTCTCCTCTTCGGCGCGCTTGGTGTCCGCGAAGAAATGCAGCGCCCGCAATACCGCCCTGTCACCGCATTGTTTCCGGATCGCCGGAATGTCGGCGATAAACTGTTCCTCATCCACTTCGCGTAAATAATCCTTGCCGAAGCAGGCGGCCACGGCGCACATCTCCTGACGGATCGCGGCATATTCGTTTGTCAGATCTGCATGGCTTCCGCCGGTATCAACGATGCACAGCGTATAACCCGTTTTGGAAAAATCAAACTCAATGGGTGTGATCACGGGATTTTTCGGATCCTTGAAATCAATGCCGACAAAACCGCCGGTGGCACTGGCCATCTGATCCATCAGACCGCTCGGTTTTCCGAAATAGACGTTTTCGGCAAATTGACCGATCTTGGCCTCATCGGTATGAGAAATAATCCCGTCGTTATACAACTGATTAAAGATTGCGGCAACAAGCACCTCAAAAGCCGCCGACGAGGAGATGCCCGAACCCTTGAGTACATCCGAAGTGGTGCAGGCGTCAAAGCCGCCGATATGGCCGCCGAGATCTTTGATCCCGGCCGCAACCCCGCGAATTAAAGCGATTGACGTGTTTTTCTCATTTTTCCGCGGATCAAGGCTGTCCAGCGTCAGACGATCCTCGGAAAAACCCCGCGACTTCAGGCGAATCGTCAAATCGGCATTCGGCGAGACCACGGCGATGACGTCGAGCTGAATCGCAGCTGCCAGAACGCATCCGTGCTGATGATCGGTGTGATTGCCGCCGATCTCAACCCGCCCCGGTGCGCTGACCAAAATCGCATCGCGGTCACCGTACCGATGCATAAACTCTTCTAAAAGAGTCTGATAGCGTTCCCGCTGCGGCAAAAAATCTCTTTCGGAGGAACCGTATAAAAATGCGAAGGTGGTATCAAGTCCCCCTGCGCGGATAATCTCCAGTATTTTTTTGGTTTTTAACATAAAAGAACAACCTTTCACGGTAATTTATGTGATTATAACACGAAAAAGCCCATATTTCAATCAATTATTCCCTTGTTTTTCGAAACATGGTGTAGGATTACAATTGATGTGTTACAAAAGGGAGGAGGAAAAAAAGAGTAGCG